>NZ_JAMYLA010000027.1:0-91356 GCF_040317725.1 Mesorhizobium sp. M1396
ACCCTTGTTGATGTCCTCGAGCTTCAACGTGTGGGTGATCATCGGGTCGATCTGGATCTTGCCGTCCATGTACCAGTCGACGATCTTCGGCACGTCGGTGCGGCCGCGCGCGCCGCCGAAGGCAGTGCCCATCCAGGTGCGTCCGGTGACCAGCTGGAACGGCCGCGTCGAGATCTCCTGGCCGGCGCCGGCGACGCCGATGACGACGGACTTGCCCCAGCCGCGATGCGAGGCTTCGAGCGCCTGGCGCATCACCTTGGTGTTGCCGGTGCAGTCGAACGTATAGTCGGCGCCGCCGATCTGATCGGCGCCGCGCTTGGTCATGTTGACGAGATGAGGCACGATATCGCCGTCGATCTCCTTCGGATTGACGAAATGCGTCATGCCGAATCTCTCGCCCCAGGCCTTCTTGTCGTTGTTTAAATCGACGCCGATGATCATGTCGGCGCCGGCGAGCTTCAGGCCCTGGATGACGTTGAGGCCGATGCCTCCGAGACCGAAGACCACTGCGGTCGCCCCTTGCTCGACCCTGGCGGTGTTGATGACAGCACCGATGCCGGTGGTGACGCCGCAGCCGATGTAGCAGATCTTGTCGAATGGAGCGTCCGGGTTGACCTTGGCCAGCGCGATTTCGGGCAGCACGGTGAAGTTGGAGAAGGTCGAACAGCCCATGTAATGAAAGATCTTGTCCTTGCCGATCGAGAAGCGCGACGAGCCGTCGGGCATCAACCCTTGCCCCTGCGTGGCGCGGATCGCCGTGCAAAGATTGGTTTTCCTGGACAGGCAGGACGGGCACTGGCGGCATTCGGGCGTATAGAGCGGGATGACGTGGTCGCCCTTTTTGACCGAGGTGACGCCCTTGCCGACATCGACGACGATGCCGGCACCCTCATGGCCGAGGATGGCCGGAAACAGGCCTTCAGGGTCGGCGCCCGACAGCGTGAATTCGTCGGTGTGGCAGATGCCGGTCGCCTTGATCTCGACCAGCACCTCGCCCTCGCGCGGACCCTCGAGGTCGACCTCCATGATCTCCAGAGGCTTTCCGGCGGCGACAGCGACAGCGGCGCGGGTCTTCATCGAGCAAATCCTCCCAAGCGATCGATAGAGTTTCACGTTCCGACATTGCTGCGGATGCTCTCGAAGTCGAAGACCGCGATCCGCTCAGCCACCGCCATCCCCCCGCGAAAAGGCATAGGACTAAAGCAGACCCCTAATCCACCTCGCAGGGGTTTGATAAATTTTTTGGGTCCGCTAAGCTCATCCTGGGCACCTTGAATTCGCGCGGGTTCGGCATCAATCGGACTTTAGTGCAAGAACGGGCAGTTTTATCGATGACGAGCGTGGTGCCAGGCACTCTCGCGGCCTTGTTGGTTTTTTTTCTCCAGGCCATCAACATTCCGGACGTGATGGCCCAGGAACTGGCGGGCAAGCAATCGGCTGCGACCGAGAGGCCGGAAAAAAAGATAACCGAAATCAAGATAGGTTATTTGCGGGCCTACGCGCCGCAACTGACGCTTTCGTTGCTCGACCTGCCGCCGCGTGACGAAGGGGTCGCCGGCGCCAATGTCGCAATCGGCGATAACAACACGACCGGAAAATTCACCAGCCAGAAATTCAGCCTCGACGTCACCGAGATAAAGCCGGAGGCCGATGCCGTTCAAGCATTCGAGGATCTGATCGCCAAAGGCGATCGCTATGTGGTCGCGGACCTGTCGGCCAGGCAATTGCTGTCGATCGCCGACATCGCCCGCGACAAGGCGGTCCTGGTCTTCAATGTCGGTGCCAGTGACGACAGCCTGCGCGAGGAGGACTGCCGCGTAAATGTCTTCCATGTCGCGCCGACGCGCAGCATGCTTGCCGACGCGCTGGCGCAGTACCTCGTGGTCAAGAAATGGCCGAATTGGGTGCTGCTCTACGGTTCGCATGAGCAAGATCATCTTTACGCGGACGCCTTGCGCCGCGCGGCGGCCCGCTTCGGCGGCCAAATCGTCGCCGAGAAGGAATTCAAAGACACCGGCACGGCGCGCCGCACCGATACCGGCGCCACGCAGATACAGCAGCAGATTTCCGTGTTCACGCAGGATCTGCCGGAGCATGACGTGGTGCTTGTCGCCGACGAGAGCGAGGTGTTCGGAACTTATGTGCCCTACCGCACCTGGACATCGCGGCTGGTCGCCGGCACGGCTGGTCTTGTGGCGTCGTCCTGGCATCCCGCGAGCGAGCAATGGGGCGGCATCCAGATGCAGAGCCGGTTCCTGAGGACGACCGGACGGCGAATGCTGTCCAAGGACATGTCGGCCTGGACGGCGGTGCGGGTGGTGGGCGAAGCCAGCACGCATACAAATGGCGACGATCCCAAGAAGATCAGCGACTACATCCGCTCGGACGATTTCTCGGTCGCCGCCTTCAAGGGACAGAAGCTGACCTTCCGCAAATGGAACCATCAGCTTCGCCAGCCAATCCTGCTCGGCGATAACAAATCGGTCGTCTCGACATCCCCACAGGAGGGTTATCTCCACCAGATCTCCGAGCTCGATACGCTCGGCGTCGATCAGCCGGAAACGAAATGTGTCCTTAAGTAGAAGCTGTCGGGAGGAATTTCGTGCAGAGACGAGCTTGCGCACTCGCCATCCTGGCAACCGGCTTCATGGCCAATCCGGCGTCCGCCTACATGGTCTATGTCTCCAACGAGAAAGACAATACAATAACCGTCGTCGACACGGCGACGATGCAAGTGGTGAAGACCGTCGAAGTGGGTCAGAGACCGCGCGGCATCACCATCTCGCACGACGGCAAGCTCATCTACTTATGCGCCAGCGACGATGATACGATCGAAATCATCGACACCGCGACGCTTCAGATCGTCGGCACGCTGCCATCGGGCCCGGACCCCGAATTGTTCGTGCTTTCGCCCGACGGCAAGACACTTTACGTCGCTAACGAGGACGACAATCTCGTCACCGCGATTGACGTCGAGAGCAAACAAGTCGTGACCGAAATTCCCGTTGGCGTTGAGCCTGAAGGCATGGCTGTCAGTCCAGATGGCAAGACCATGGTCAACACTTCCGAAACCACCAGCATGGCGCATTTCATCGACACCGGCAGCCACGAGGTGACGGACAATGTGCTGGTCGACACCCGTCCGCGCTTCGCCCAGTTCAAGCCCGACGGGTCACAGGTCTGGGTCAGCGCCGAGGTCGGCGGGACGGTCAGCGTCATTGACAGTTCCAAACGCGAGGTGGTGAAGAAGATCGCGTTCGCGATTGCGGGGCTGCGGGCCGAAACCATCCAGCCGGTGGGGATCGCCATCAGCGCCGATGGCAAGAAAGCCTATGTCGCGCTCGGCCCGGCGAACCATGTCGCGGTGATTAACACCGAAAGCTACGAGGTGGAAAAATACATTCTCGTCGGCCAGCGCGTCTGGCATCTCGACTTCACCCCCGATCAGAAGACGCTGATCACCACCAACGGCAATTCCAACGACATCACCTTCATCGACACGGCGACCGACGAGCCGGTTCAATCGGTCACGGTGGGCCAGCAGCCTTGGGGCGTGGCCATATCACCCCGATAGAACGCGGTGATTATCAGGGAGGCCGAATGATGAATATTGCCACGGGGTCACTGCAAGTGCACTAGATAACCAGCACGCCCCGAAGGAGTGAGCGGCATGCAGCATGTGAGGACAAGCGGGCCTGAAAGCGCGGTGGCGGCGCTCGATGTCGCCGGCATCGGCCATTCCTATGGTCCGAAGCGAGCGCTCAACGACATCTCATTCTCGGTCGCGCCAGCAACTTTCACCGTTCTTCTCGGCCTCAACGGCGCCGGCAAAACAACTCTGTTCTCGCTGATCAGCCACCTCTATGACACGCGCCGCGGATCGATCCGCATCTTCGGCCATGATGTCTGCCGCGCTTCGGGCGAAGCGCTCAGGCGTGTCGGCATCGTGTTCCAGGCACGCACGCTCGACCTCGATCTCAGCGTCCACCAGAATCTCTCCTACCATGCCTCCCTGCATGGCATCGCGGAACGCGAGGCCCAGCAGCGTATTGCCGCGCTGCTCGACACAGTCGGCATGCAGGGCCGGCAGCATGACAAGGCACGCAGCCTTTCCGGCGGCCAAATGCGGCGAATTGAGATCGCCCGGGCTCTGCTCCACCGCCCGTTGCTGCTGCTGCTCGACGAGGCGACCGTCGGTCTCGACATCGAATCGCGCGCAGGCATTCTCGCGACCATCCGCAAGCTCGTCGAAACCGAGGGCATTGGCGTGCTGTGGGCAACGCATCTGATCGATGAGGTCGAAGACGGCGACCATGTCGTCGTCTTGCGGCAAGGCGAACTGGCTGCCAAGGGCAAGGTCGCCGACGTCGTCAGGGACACGAGTGCCAATTCGATCCGCGCTGCTTTTTCGAAGCTCAGCCGCATCGAAACAACCAGCGCCCCGGAGGTGTCGCCATGAGCGCCCCCGCAATGCCCGAAAAAGCAGCCGGCATCATGCCGGTCAGGTTCGAAGAATTCGGCCTCAGGCACCATCTCATTTGCCTGAAGGGAATCGTCCTGCGGGAGTGCCTGCGCTTCATGCACCAGCGCGAGCGCTTCATATCCTCGCTGGTTCGGCCTCTCGTCTGGCTGTTCATCTTCGCCGCCGGATTCCGGCAGGTGCTCGGTGTATCGATCATCCCACCCTACAAGACCTACGTGCTATACGAGGTTTACATCACGCCGGGCCTGTGCGGCATGATCCTGCTCTTTTCGGGCATGCAGTCTTCGCTGTCGATGGTCTATGACCGCGAGATGGGCAACATGCGCACCCTGCTGGTCAGCCCCTTCCCGCGCTGGTTCCTGCTGGTGTCGAAGATGCTCGCCGGTGTCGCGGTGTCGATCGCGCAGGTTTACGCGTTTCTGATCGTTGCCTGGTTCTGGGGCGTCAAGGCGTCGCCGCTTGGCTATTTGACGGTGCTGCCGGCGCTGTTCCTGTCGGGCATGATGCTGTGCGCGCTCGGCATGCTTTTGTCTTCGATGATCAAGCAACTCGAAAACTTCGCCGGCATCATGAACTTCGTCATCTTTCCCGGCTATTTCGCTTCTCCGGCACTCTATCCCTTGTGGCGCATACAGGAGGCGAGTCCGCTGCTCTACAAGATCTGCCTCGCCAATCCGTTCACCTATGCCGTCGAACTGATCCGCTTCGCTTTCTATGGGCAGGTCGATTGGGTGTCGCTGGTCATCGTCGCCGGATTCACGCTGCTGTTTCTGGCCGGCGCCATCATCGCCTACGACCCCTCGCGCGGCCTGATGACCCGCAAACAGGACCCGGGAGGAAACGGCTGATGGCAGGGATGGTTCTCGTTCGCAGCCTGGTTCTGGTCGCCAGTTTTGTCCCGATCGCGAATGCCAATGCGGCAACCACTGATCCGGACTGGCCCTGCATGCAGCGCAAGGTGCCGCAACTATCGCTCGGCCAGGTCTGGAACGGGCCGAATCTGCCGCCGTCGGCCAAGGATTGGTCGAAGGATACCGCTGTCTCCGCTCTGGTCGAGGACGTGGCGGCACGGCGGATGCCGATTGCGGACGCCAAGAAGGAAATCAAGGATTTCGCCGCCTCCCTGCCGGTCGGGCAGCTTGCACCGAAAATGGCGATGCTGGTGCAGGGGATGTTCGATCATATGGACGCCGAGCGTTCGCATGTGATTTCGGCCATTTCCCGTTACGCCCACAAGCAGCTCGAAATGGCCGCCAAGCTCCGTAAGGAAGCATCCGACCTCGATGCATTGCGCGCCAAGCCGGATGCCGATCCCGACGAGGTGGCGCGGCGCACCGATCAGCTGAATTTCGCAACCCGAATTTTCAATGAACGTGTCCAGTCACTGACCTACGTCTGCGACGTGCCGACGATAATAGAGCAGCGGCTCTACGTATTGACCAAGACCGCTTCGGAATTGCTCCCCAGGAAATAGACCTCATTCGAGCTTGGCGGCAGATCTCACGTCCCTCGACCGGGCAGCACGCGCCAGCGCTGCACGAAATACCCTGGATGTGTCTCCATCCAGTGAGCCACCAGCGGCTGCGCCTGCATGAAGGCAGTCCCAGGATTCATCGCCAGACCGTCCACCATTTGTTCGCGTTGTTCACAGGTCTGCGGCACATCCGTCAAGCAAACCAGCATTACGAGCGTGTAAAGCATTGCCCCTTTTCCCCATCGAATTCCCGAACCCCCATGCCTGGGGAGCTTTCCGAGATACCGACCAGTCTGCAGGGTCGCACATACAGATCGCTTGTGGGTGAAAGGACGTGCCCCCGCTCTTTCGCACCGCAACATAACATGCAGCTTATCTAACGCCAACGATCGCCTGGCGTTCTCCACTCCCTTCTTGACCCATCTTGCGATCTCCAGCGTTGGTAGGTCGGTCGTTGCGGTCGGCGCCCCAGTCCAACTTCATCCCGCTTTGTCCGGATAGAGCTTGCCGAAGAGGGGCAGGTACATCGCCCCCTTGCGCATCAGGAAATCGTTGAACGTCGCCATAGCCGGCGAGATCGCGTGATCGGTGCGCATCACCGAAAACCATTGCCGGCGGATCGGCATCCCGACAACGTCGAGGATGACGAGCCGGCCAGCTTCGGTTTCTGCAGCGATGGTGTGGGCAGAGATGAAGGCGATGCCCAGACCAGCCATCACCGCCTGCTTGATTGTTTCGTTCGAGCCCATCTCGACACCGAGGTCGTCGATGCGGCCAGGCACGTCGCTCAGGAATATTTCCAGCGAGATGCGGGTTCCGGAGCCGGGCTCGCGAATAAGGAAATGCTCCTCGGCGATCCGCTCCTTGGAGATATCGCGCGCCGCCGCCAGCGCGTGTTCGGGCGGCGCGATGATGACCAGTGGGTGATCGCCGAAGACCGAAGCACGCACCGGAACCTCTTTCGCCGGGCGCCCCATCAGCGCGATGTCGATGTCGTGATTCCTGAGGTTGTCGATCGTCTGGGCACGATTGCCGATCGCAAGCCGCATGTCGATGTCGGGATGGTCCTTCATGAACGCAGCCATCAGCCGCGGCGCGAAATATTTGGCGGTGGAAACGACGCCGAGCCTCAAGCTGCCGGTGCGCACACCCTTGATGGCGTCCATCTTGTCTTCGAGCAGACCGAGGTGCTCCTCGATAGCCTGCGCCGTCTCGAAGAAGGCCAAACCTGCGGCAGTGGGACGCATGCCGTCCGACGTCCGGTCGAACAGAGCCAGCTGGAATTCTTCCTCCACTTGCCGCAACTGAATTGTCAGCGCTGGCGGAGACAGACCTAACATCTTGGCCGCGCCGACAATTTTTCCGCACTTGATGATTGCCTGGACGGTCTTGAAATGCTTGAGCGAGAGGCTTCTCATGCCGCATACTAAATTATTTTTACTAGCAAAGTAAAGTTATTGAATTTTACTTATCGCATGTCTTTTGTTTCCATTCCCCAGTCCGGCCGATCCGAGGGAGATGCGGCGGGATCGGGAGGTTACGATGCCAGCGGCAACGCTCGACGCTTTTCTGAACTCCTATCTTGGCCAGCCAGACGAACTCCGTTCCGCGGTTGTGATGACCGTCCGTCAGCTGACACAGGCCGCCAGCAAGGTTCGCAATACCATCAATCAAGGGGCGCTCGGCGCCGCATTTGCCGGAATCCGTGGCGCCAATGCCGACGGCGATATCCAGAAGGATCTTGATGTCTTCTCCGACGACATCTTCCTCGACGCCATGCGCCATGCTCCGGTCGCGCTTTACGTCTCCGAGGAACTGGAACAGCCGGTTCTGCTCGACAGGCAAGCGCCACTCGCCATTGCCATTGACCCGCTCGATGGCTCTTCCAACATCGATACCAACGTGTCGATCGGAACGATCTTCTCGCTCCTCCCTGCGACTGGCGCGCCGGATGCTGATCCGGCCGCCTCTTTCTTGCAGGCAGGCGTGAACCAGCTGGGCGCCGGTTTCTTCATCTATGGGCCGCAGCTGGCGCTCGTCCTGTCGCTCGGCAGCGGTACGCATGTCTTCGTCCTCTCGACCAGGCTCGGCACCTTCGTCCAGGCCTACGAGAGCCGGATCATTCCGGAACGCACCCAGGAGTTTGCGATCAACGCCGCCAACTACCGGCACTGGGATGAGGCTGTGCGGCTCTATATCGACGACTGCCTGGAGGGGACCGATGGACCGCGTGAGAAGGATTTCAACATGCGCTGGATCGCCTCCCTGGTCGCCGACTGCTACCGCATATTGATGCGCGGCGGCGTGTTTCTCTACCCAGGCGACCGGCGCAAGGGCTACCGTCATGGACGGCTGCGCCTCGTCTACGAGGCCAACCCGATCGCCTATCTCATAGAACAGGCGGCCGGTGCCGCCACCGATGCGATCACCCGCATCCTGGAAATCGAACCCGAGAGCCTGCATCAGCGCGTGCCCATGATCTTCGGGTCGGCGCGGGAAGTCGCGCGCATAACCCGCTATCACACCGAGCCGAGCAACATCGGCGAACGTGCGCCGTTGTTCAGCCGCCGCGGCCTGTTCAGGGCCTGAGCACCATGTCGGCAAAGCACCCCGTCATCACCATCACCGGGTCCTCAGGGGCAGGCACCACCTCGGTCAAGCGCATCTTCGAGCTGATCTTCCGGCGCGAGAACATCGACGCCGCCTTCATCGAAGGCGATGCCTTTCACCGCTATGACCGCGCCGCAATGAAGGTAAAAGTGGCCGAAGAGGAGAAGGCGGGCAATCCGAACTTCACCCACTTCAATGCCGAGGCCAACGAACTCGGAATCCTGGAAGAGGTGTTTGAGGAATACGGCCGCCGGGGAACCGGAAAGACCCGCACCTACATCCATGACGAGGACGAGGAGAAGCAGTACGGCACGCCGCCGGGACATTTTACCGAATGGCGCGAATTCGCTCCGAGCGACCTGCTCTTCTACGAGGGCCTGCATGGCTGCGTCGTCACCGACAAGATCAACCTGGCCAGGCACGCGGACCTCAAGATCGGCGTGGTGCCAGTCATAAATCTCGAATGGATCCAGAAGATCCATCGCGACCGCGCAACGCGCGGCTATTCCACCGAGGCGGTGATGGACGTGATCCTGCGCCGCATGCCGGACTATGTTCGCTACATCGTCCCGCAATTCTCACAGACCGCCATCAACTTCCAGCGCGTGCCGATCGTCGACACGTCCAATCCATTCATCGCGCGCTGGATTCCGACGCCCGACGAATCGATGCTGGTCATCCGCTTCGCCAATCCCCGCGGCATCGATTTCCCTTACCTGCTGTCGATGATCCACGACTCGTTCATGTCGCGGCCGAATTCCATAGTGGTGCCAGGCAACAAGCTCGATCTTGCCATGCAGCTGATCCTGACGCCGCTCATCCTGCAATTGATCGAGCGCAAGAACCGTGTGTCGTGAGGAGGACTCCATGAACAGCCAGGCAGCAGCATTGAAGCCCGTCGCCGCCGTCTCGGAGCGCGACATGGCAAACGCCATTCGCGCATTAGCGATGGACAGCGTCCAAAAGGCCAATTCCGGTCATCCGGGAATGCCGATGGGCATGGCCGACGTCGCGACGGTGCTGTTCAGCCGGTTCATCGACATCGATCCGTCGGCGCCCAACTGGCCCGATCGCGACCGCTTCGTGCTTTCGGCCGGGCACGGCTCGATGCTGCAATACGCGCTGCATTATTTGCTCGGCTATGAAGACATGCCGATCGAGGAATTGCAGCGATTTCGGCAGTTGGGCAGCCGCACCGCCGGACATCCGGAATATGGCCATGCGCTTGGTATCGAGACGACCACCGGCCCGCTCGGACAAGGTATTTCCACGGCGGTCGGCATGGCGCTGGCGGAACGCATGCTCTATGCCCGCTACGGTGCCGATCTGGTCAATCATCGTACCTATGTGATTGCGGGCGACGGCTGCCTGCAGGAGGGCATCAGCCACGAGGCGATAGACCTCGCTGGTCACCTGAAGCTCTCCCGCCTGATCGTCTTCTGGGACGACAATGCCATTTCCATTGACGGGCCGACTTCGCTGTCGACATCGATGGACCAGCCGGCACGATTCAAAGCCGCTGGATGGCATATCCAATCGGTGGACGGCCACGACATGGAAGCTGTCGGCGCGGCAATCGAGGCGGCGCAACGGTCGGATCGTCCGTCGCTGATTGCCTGCCGCACAGTGATTGGCAAGGGTGCGCCCAATCTCGGCGGCTCGGAGAAGACGCATGGCGCGCCGCTGGGCGATGCAGAGATCGCCGCGACACGCGAAAACATCGGCTGGGCCCACGCGCCGTTCGAGGTGCCGGACGACATCCTTTTCGCCTGGCGCGAAATTGCCGAGCGCGGGCAAGCGGCGCGGCACGCCTGGGAGCAGCGGCTTGCCGCCTCGCCGCAGCACGAGGCCTTTGCGAGCGCGATCACCGGCAACTTGCCCGACGCGGTCTTCGAGGCCCTAGTGGCTTTCCGCAAGGAGCATGTCGAGAAGGCGACCAAGGTCGCAACGCGCAAAGCCTCCGAAATGGCGCTCGGTGTGATCAACGCCGCTACCGAGCTGACCGTCGGCGGCTCCGCCGATCTGACGCATTCGAACCTGACGATCACCAAGGGCATGAACCGCGTTGCGCCGAGTGACTACGCCGGCCGCTACATTCACTACGGCATCCGTGAGCACGGCATGGCCGCCGCCATGAACGGCATCGCGCTGCATGGAGGCTTCGTGCCCTATGGCGGTACGTTCCTGTGCTTCGCCGACTATGCGCGCGGCGCGATGCGGCTCTCGGCGCTCATGGGTCAGCGCGTCATCTACGTGATGACGCACGATTCCATCGGCCTCGGCGAGGACGGCCCGACGCACCAGCCAGTCGAGCACCTGGCGATGTTGCGTGCCACGCCGAACCTCAATGTCTTCCGCCCAGCGGATATCATCGAAACGGCGGAGTGCTGGGAATTAGCGCTGAAGAGCGAGAGCCGGCCGAGCGTGCTGGTGCTCTCGCGCCAGAACCTGCCGATGCTGCGCCAAGCACACAGCGACGAGCCACACAGCGAGGAGAACCGGTCGAGCCAGGGCGCTTACATCCTGCGCGAGCCAGCCGAGCACCGCGCCGTGACGCTGATCGCCACCGGCTCGGAGGTCGAGATCGCTATTGCCGCCGCCGAACGGCTGGCGACCGAGCACGGCGTCGCCGCCGCGGTCGTCTCGATGCCGTGCTGGGAGCTCTTTGAGGAACAGGATGCGGACCACCGCAAGGCCGTCCTCGGCTCGGCGCCTCGCATCGCCATCGAAGCCGCAGCACGGCTCGGCTGGGACCGTTGGATCGGCGACATCGGCGCTTTCGTCGGCATGGCTGGTTTCGGCGCCAGCGCCCCTGCCCCGGATCTCTACCGGCATTTCGACATCACGCCCGAAGCCGTCGCGGCAGCGGCGCTGAAGCTCATTATCTAGGAGGACGACCATGGCCCGCATCACCCTTCGCCAGCTTCTCGACCATGCCGCCGAGCATGGCTACGGCGTTCCGGCATTCAACATCAATAACATGGAGCAAGGCCTCGCCATCATGGAGGCGGCCAAGGCCTGCGATGCGCCGGTCATCATCCAGGCCTCGCGCGGCGCCCGCTCCTACGCCAATGACATCATGCTGGCCAAGATGATGGAGGCATTGACTGAAATCCATCCGGCCATTCCGCTCTGCATCCATCAGGATCACGGCAACAACGAAGCCACCTGCCTGTCGGCGATCCGCCACGGCTTCACTTCGGTGATGATGGACGGATCCTTGATGGCGGATGCCAAGACGCCGGCGAGCTACGACTACAACGTCACCATCACCGAACGTGTCGCACGCATGGCGCATTGGGTAGGCGCTTCGGTCGAAGGCGAGCTTGGCGTGCTCGGCTCGCTGGAAACCGGCCAGGGCGAGGCCGAGGACGGGCACGGCGCTGAAGGCGCGCTTTCCCATGACCAGCTTTTGACCGATCCCGACCAGGCGGTCGACTTCGTGACCGCCACCCGGGTCGACGCGCTGGCGATCGCCTGCGGTACCTCACACGGTGCCTATAAATTCAGCCGCAAGCCTGACGGCGGCATCCTGGCCATGCAGGTGATCGAGGCGATCCACGAAAAGCTGCCCAACACGCATCTGGTCATGCATGGGTCTTCCTCCGTGCCGCAGGAACTGCAGGACATCATCAACAACTATGGCGGCGAGATGCCCCAGACCTTTGGCGTCCCGGTCGAGGAGATCGAGCGCGGCATCCGCTACGGCGTGCGCAAGGTCAACATCGACACCGATTGCCGAATGGCCATGGCCGGGCAGTTCCGCCGCGTCGCGACGGAGGACCCGCGCGAATTCGATCCGCGTAAATTCCTGAAACCCGCCATGGACGCGCTGCGCGACCTTTGCCGCGATCGCTTCGAACGCTTCGGCACCGCAGGCCGCGCGTCGAAGATCGGGGTGATCGCCATGGATGAGATGGCGAAACGTTACGCCGCAGGAAAACTCGACCCGCATATCGCAACCGCGAAAGCCGCCTGAGCGGCAACAGGAGACCTGTCATGAACAAGATCGAGATGCCGTCAGCAGGCACGCTCAAGGAAGGCAGCGAACGCTACAAGTCGGGCGTCATTCCCTACAAGAAGATGGGCTATTGGGAGCCGGACTACCGGCCAAAGGAGACCGACCTGATCGCCATGTTTCGGATCACGCCGCAGCCCGGCGTCGACCACGAGGAGGCGGCCGCCGCCATCGCCGGTGAATCCTCTACCGCGACATGGACCGTGGTGTGGACCGACAGGCTGACCGCCTGCGAGCTCTATCGCGCCAAGGCGTTCAAATCCGAGCCGGTGCCGAACACCGGTCCCGGCACCAGGACCGAGCAACAGTACTTCGCTCACATCGCCTACGACCTCGACCTGTTCGAGCCGGGCTCAATCGCCAACCTGACTGCTTCGATCATCGGCAACGTGTTCGGCTTCAAGGCAGTCAAGGCCTTGCGGCTCGAAGACATGCGCATCCCGGTGGCTTACCTCAAAACCTTCCAGGGCCCGGCGACTGGGATCGTGGTGGAACGCGAGCGACTCGACAAGTTCGGCCGGCCGCTGCTCGGCGCGACGACGAAGCCGAAGCTTGGCCTGTCAGGCCGCAACTACGGTCGCGTCGTCTACGAGGCTCTGAAGGGCGGCCTCGACTTCGTCAAGGACGACGAGAACATCAACTCGCAGCCCTTCATGCACTGGCGCGACCGCTTCCTCTACTGCATGGAGGCTGTGAACAAGGCATCGGCCGCCACCGGCGAAGTCAAGGGCCATTATCTCAACGTCACCGCCGGCACGATGGAGGAGATGTACGAGCGCGCCGAATTCGCAAAACAGCTTGGCTCCTGCATCGTCATGATCGACCTCGTCATCGGCTACACGGCGATCCAGTCGATGGCCAAGTGGGCACGCCGCAACGACATGATCCTGCACCTGCACCGCGCCGGCAACTCGACCTATTCGCGTCAGAAGAACCACGGCATGAACTTTCGAGTCATCTGCAAATGGATGCGGATGGCCGGCGTCGACCACATCCATGCCGGCACGGTGGTCGGCAAGCTGGAAGGCGACCCACTGATGATCAAGGGGTTTTATGACACCCTGCGCGAGGAGCGCACGCCGCAGAACCTCGAAACCGGATTGTTCTTCGACCAAGAGTGGGGCTCGCTCAACAAGGTGATGCCCGTCGCCTCAGGCGGCATCCATGCCGGCCAAATGCACCAGTTGATCCACTATCTCGGCGAGGACGTCATCCTGCAGTTCGGTGGCGGCACGATCGGCCATCCGGACGGCATCCAGGCAGGCGCGACGGCCAATCGCGTCGCATTGGAAGCGATGATCCTCGCCCGCAACGAGGGACGCGACTATCTGCGCGAAGGGACCAAGATCCTCGAACAGGCGGCCAGATGGTGCACGCCGCTAAAGGCTGCCCTGGAGACCTGGAAGGATGTCACTTTCAACTACGAATCGACCGACACGGCCGACTTCGTGCCGACCGCAACGCCCAGCTTCTAGACGAAAGGAACCGTCGCCATGATGACCAATCCTGGAAACAAGGTCACGCAGGGACAGTTCTCGTTCCTGCCCGACCTGACCGATGAGCAGATTTCGGCGCAGATCAAGTACGCGCTGAAGAACCATTGGGCGGTCAGCGTCGAGTACACGGACGATCCGCATCCGCGAAATACCTATTGGGAAATGTACGGCAATCCGATGTTCGACTTGAAAGATCCGGCGGGCATACTGCTCGAGGTCAACGCTTGCCGGAAAGCCTGTCCGAACATGTATGTGCGGGTAACCGCCTTCGATTCGACCAAGGGCTGGGAAGCGCCGCGCATGTCGTTCATCGTCAACCGGCCGCCCAGCGAACCCGGGTTCAGGCTGCTGCGCCAAGAGCGCGACGGCCGCAGCCAGGGTTATTCGATCGTGCCTTATGCGACCGACAGGCCCGAAGGCGAACGGAGCTAGGCGAAACCATGCTGGACGCGATAGAAAAGGGCGCTGCCGCGCAGGGCGAATCGGTTGATCTGCAGGCCGAGTTCGAGGCGTCCAACATCGACGAGGTGATGGACAAGCTCGACCGTGAACTCGTTGGCCTGAAGCCGATCAAGACCCGCATCCGCGAGATCGCCGCTCTCCTCCTGGTCGACCGGCTTCGCCGCAAGTTCGGGCTGACCTCGGGCGCCCCGACACTGCACATGAATTTTACGGGAAATCCCGGTACCGGAAAGACCACCGTGGCGCTGAGGATGGCCGAAATCCTGCATCGTCTCGGCTATGTCCGCGAAGGCCACATGGTCGCGGTGACACGTGACGATCTCGTCGGCCAATATGTGGGCCACACCGCGCCCAAGACCCGCGAGGTGATCAAGCGTGCCATGGGCGGCGTGCTTTTCATCGACGAGGCCTACTATCTCTACAAGCCCGAGAACGAACGCGACTACGGCCAGGAATCGATCGAAATCCTGCTGCAGTGCATGGAAAACAACCGTGACGATCTGGTTGTGATTCTTGCCGGCTACAAAAACAAGATGGACCGGTTCTTCGACAGCAATCCCGGCATGCGTTCGCGCATCGCCCATCATCTCGATTTTCCCGACTACGGCGTCGGCGAACTCAAATCGATCGCCGAGATCATGCTGGCGGAACAGAATTACCGTCTCAGCGAGGCGGCGGCCCAGGCGCTCGAAGAGTATCTGCCGATCCGCATGCGGCTGCCGCATTTTTCCAACGCGCGCTCGGTCCGCAATGGGCTCGACCGGGCACGGCTTCGCCAGGCCAACCGGCTTTTCGCATCGCGCGGCCGGGCGTTGACCAAGACCGATCTTGTCACCATTGAGGAATCCGATATTCGCGGCAGCCGCGTATTCGCGGAAGGGAAGCTCGAAGGCGAACCGGAGACGAAGGCGCGCTGACAGGATGAAGCCGGCTGGCGTGCGGCGACCGAAACGGGAAGACAGAATGGGAGTCGACGACCATGGAGACTAACACAATCATCGCGCCCTCGGTGCTTTCCGCGGACTTCTCGCGGCTCGGCGACGAGGTCGAAGCTGTCGTGCGGGCGGGTGCCGAATGGATCCATCTCGACGTGATGGACGGCCACTTCGTGCCCAACATCACCTTCGGTCCGCCAGTGATCAAGGCGATCCGCGATCGAACGGACACGGTCTTCGACTGCCATCTGATGATCGCGCCGGCCGACCTCTATCTGCCCGCCTTCGCCGACGCCGGCTGCGACATTATCACGGTGCATGCCGAGGCCGGGCCGCATCTAGACCGTTCGCTGCAGGCAATCAGGAATCTCGGCAAGAAGGCCGGCGTGTCGCTGAACCCGTCGACGCCGGAAAGCGTCATCGAATATGTGCTCGACCGGATCGATCTGGTGCTTCTGATGACGGTCAATCCAGGCTTCGGCGGCCAGGCTTTCATTTCTGCGGTCATCGAGAAGATCAGGCGAATCAAGGCACTGGTTGGCCACCGCCCGATTGACATCGAAATCGATGGCGGCATCACGGCCGAAACCGCTCCGCTGGTCATCGCGGCTGGCGCCAATGTGCTGGTCGCCGGCTCCGCCATCTTCAAGGGTGGCACCGAGGCTGCCTATCGCGCCAATATAGGCGCCATTAGACAGGCAGCCGACGGGGCGATCCGGAAAGCGGCGTAAAACCATTTCATCGGAGGACAACATGGGAGCAATCCCACCTGTCTGTGATTTCGGCTGGCAAGCCATCGATGCCGTTTTGCCCGGCATCGACGGCAAATCGCATTCGATTTTTGGCCACGCCGGTCCGAATGGGCTGGTGGTGGCCTTCATCTGCAACCACTGCCCCTATGTGAAGGCGGCGATTCCACGCATCGTCCGCGACGCCAACGATCTCGAAGCCGAGGGCGTCGGCTTCGTCGCGATAAACTCCAACGATGCTGGTGCCTATCCGGATGATTCCTTCTACAACATGAAGCTCTTTGCCAGGACGAATGGCTTCACTTTCCCCTATCTCCACGACGAGCGCCAGACGGTAGCGCGTGCCTATGGAGCCGTTTGCACTCCGGATTTCTTCGGGCTCAACAGCGACTTGACGTTGCAATATCGCGGCCGGCTGGACGCGGCGCGACGAGACGCCGGACCGCCCGGATTAAGACGCGATCTGTTCGAGGCGATGAAGCAGGTTGCCCGAACCGGCGACGGGCCGCTGGACCAGGTCGCCTCGATCGGCTGCTCGATCAAGTGGAAGGATGCCGCATGAACGTCGGCGCAGGTAGGCCGCTTCGATCGCCGAAGGCGATCCTGTTCGACCTCGACGGCACGTTGGTCGATTCGGCACCGGACATAGCGGCCGCCATCAACGAGGTGCTGGCCGGCCGCGATCTGCCGCCGCTGCGCCTGGAACAGGTCAAGGCCATGATCGGCGGCGGCGTCAGGAAACTGATCGAACGAGCCTTTGCGGCTTCCGGCACGCCGCTCCTCGGCAGCGCGCTCGAAGAGGCCAACCGCGTCATGGCGCCGATCTATCGCAGACATCTGACCGTCCTGACAAAGCTGATGCCTGGCGTCAGGGAGGTTCTCACGCACTTTCATTTGAGCGCAATAGCCATGGGCGTGGTGACCAACAAGCCGCAGTTGGCGGCTCGCCAAATCCTGCTGCATTTTGGGTTAACGGAATATCTCGGCGCGATCGTCGGCGGAGATGCGGTGACACACTTGAAACCTGCGCCCGACGCGCTGTTGCTGGCGCTCGACCAGCTTCAGGTCGAACCTCGTGACACGCTGATGGTCGGAGACAGCAGCGCCGACGTTGCCGCCGCGCGGGCCGCCGGCATGCCCGTGATCCTGCTGCGTGGCGGCTACACCCAAATTCCCGTTGAAGAGCTTGGCGCCGACCTCGTTTGCGACAGCCTGCTCGACCTGCCGTCCGCGATGCAGAGGCTGCAAGACGCAACGTGAACAGCGACGCCGACACCGAGGCGCTCGCCGGCCACATGTACGGCCGGTGGAAGAACCGGGTTACTTGGAGAATTGCTTCAGATAGGCGATGACATTGGCGACGTCTTCGTCCTGCTTGAGCCCGGCAAACGCCATTTTCGTACCTTTGACCATGGCCTTGGGATCATGAAGGTAGGTCGCCAGCGTGGTTTCGTCCCATTTGACGCCGGATTTTCCGGCTGCGACCATCGCTTGAGAATAGCTGAAACCCGGATGCGTGCCTGCCGTCCGGCCGATGACGCCGTTCAACGACGGACCGATCTTGTTCTTATCCTGGTCGGCGACATGGCAGACCTTGCATTTGGTGAACACTTTCTCACCTGCCGCGGCATCCTGTGCCTGGGATTGGCTCGTGAAGGTCACAACGGACACGACGGCGAAAAATGCAATTGCGCGCATGACATCTCCTCATTGATCGTCTGGGTGCCCTGGACGATTAGCGCGTGTCGATGCTTTGGCCGCCGGCGAACTCTTCGCCGTTCCTCCCTGGAATGGCAGCACCTGCACGCCTTGAAAAGCTAGACTGCCGATGAAGCAAGTCAATCGTACAAAGGTCCTGTTTCGTTTCCCGGCTGCGCGAAGTAGAAGCGCATAGCGACATGCAGCTCATATTATTGACGCGTATTGGCCGAACGCGTAGCCTAACTTCAACCGGTTTCCTGTTTGGGCACCTTCAGGAAATTCCATGCAACTCCAAAGCACGAACTCTGGAGAGATCGCCGCAGAGGCGACGATAAGTGCCAAATGGATATGGTCGATCTCATATTAACGGTATGCCTGAGCGCCAATCCGGGTAATTGCCGAGATGAACACCTCTATTTCGAGAGCCGCGGCTCTCTGTTCCAATGCATGTTCCTGGCGCCCAGCGAGATCGCAAAATGGTCTCAGGAACATCCGGGGCTCAAGATCGTGCGCTGGAAATGTGCCTTTCCGAGCAGGGAACGAGCGATTTGATCGACATCCCTGGGTCATCGACAGCCCAGGAAGAGGAGCCGTCACGATGATTTCGCGGCGCAAAACGCTACGTTTGGCGGCCCTCGGGACCGCCGCCATCCTCGCCTCAAGGCCGGTTGCTGTCTCTGCAGCAGCTAAGGTCCGAATTGGTGTCCTGAAGTTTGGCACCGTGAGTTGGGAACTCGATACGCTGAAACAAAACAAGTTCGACGAGGCCAACGGGATCGATCTGGAAATAGTCTACTTCGCCGGGGAGGATGCGACCAACGTCGCGATGCTGGCCGGCGCGATCGACATGATCGTGACCGACTGGCTGTGGGTCTCGCGCCAGCGCTCCGAGGGCGGCGACCTTACGTTGGCCCCTTATTCGGCCGCGGTGGGGGCAATCATGGTCAAGGAGCAATCGCCGATCCGGACGATCGCCGACCTCAAGGAAAAGAAGATCGGTGTCGCCGGCGGCCCGCTCGACAAGAGCTGGCTACTGATCCAGGCGCTGGCCAAACGCGATCACGGCATCGATCTGCCGACAGCCAGTGAAGTCGTCTTTGGCGTGCCGCCGCTGATTTCGGAAAAGGCGATGCAGGGCGAACTCGATGCGGTGCTCAATTTCTGGCATTTCTGCACCCGGCTCGAGGCCAACGGCTTTCGTCGGTTGATCGGCGCGGATGATGCGGCGAAAGCGCTGGGAGCCTCGGGCGCCGTGTCGGCGCTCGGCTACGTCTTCCACGACCAATGGGCGAACGAGAATCCGGATGCCGCCCGGGGCTTCGTCAAGGCCTCCACGCAGGCCAAGGACTTGCTGGCCAGATCCGACGATGAATGGCTGCGCCTGGCGCCGCTCATTCGCGCTAGAGGCAAGGAGCTGGAAAGACTGCGCGACCGCTATCGCCAGGGCATTCCCAGACGGCCGGTCTCCGAGGAGGCGGCCGATGCGGGCAGGCTCTATCACGTGCTGGCTACGATAGGCGGCGAGAAGCTGGTCGGCAGGGCGCCGGAGATGGCGCCCGGCACGTTCTGGCCGGAACTCGTGAAATGAGCGCACCGGAGGATATGTCCGGTCGATCCAGCCTTGCGACGGCACTGACGCCAGCTCTGACGGTGGCGGTTTCCCTGCTCGGACTTTGCCTGCTGTGGAGCCTCGCGGCCCATTTGTGGCAAAGCCGTGCCTTTCCTTCACCAGGACAGGTCTGGCAGGTGCTGCTCAGGGAAGCGGCGAGCGGCGACCTCTTTTATCATCTTGGCGCGACGCTCGGACGGGTTGCCGCGGCGTACGTCGTTGCAATGATTATCGGCTCCGTCATCGGCGTCCTCCTCGGCAGCTATCGCGGTGCAGACCGGTTCTTCAGTCCCTGGGTGATCCTGTTTCTCAACATTCCCGCGCTGGTGGTCATCGTGCTCGCCTACATCTGGTTCGGCCTCAACGAAGCGGCGGCGATTGGCGCAGTTGCCGTAAACAAGATCCCGAACGTCGTGGTGACAATGCGCGAAGGCGCCAGAGCGCTTGATGCGCGTTATGCCGAAATGGCCGCCGTCTACCGCTTCGGCCCACTCGACCGCATCCGCCATGTCCTGCTGCCGCAACTGCAGCCCTATTTTGCCGCTGCCTCGCGGTCCGGCATCGCCCTCATCTGGAAGATCGTGCTGGTGGTCGAACTGCTCGGCCGCTCCAGTGGTGTCGGTTTCCAGATCTATGTTTATTTCCAGCTCTTCGACGTCGCCGCCATTCTTGCCTACACGCTGGCTTTCGTGGTGGTGATGCTTGTGATCGAACTCCTCCTGGTGCAGCCCGTTGAACGACATGCAACCCGTTGGCGGCGTCGCCCCGCTTAAGGTCGATATCGCCGAAAAGACCTTCATATCCGCGCGAGGTGTCTCGGTCACGGCGCTTCAGGGTCTCTCCTTTGAGGTCCGGCAGAGCGAATTCGCCTGTCTGCTCGGGCCGTCGGGCTGCGGCAAGACCACGACGTTGCGTATCTTGCTTGGATTGGACAAAGACTTTTCCGGCTCTTTCCAACTGCCGCAAGGCGGCTCGAACCGCATCGCCGCCGTGTTCCAAGAGCCGACTTTGCTGCCGTGGCGGACGCTAGAGCAGAATGTCAGACTGGCGCTGCCGAGAGGGCTGAGGACGAAAAAACTCGACGGACTGTTCGACAGTCTCGGCCTGACCGGCATGCGCTCGCTCTGTCCGGCGGAGCTTTCGCTTGGCCTTGCGCGAAGGGCGGCACTTGCGAGGGCCTTCGCCAACGAGCCGGCGGTGCTTTTCCTGGACGAACCCTTCGTCTCACTCGATGAGCGGACCGCAGAGCGGCTTCGGCACCTGCTTTTGACCGTGTGGTCGGCACGACCTACGACCGCTCTCATGGTAACGCACAATCTGCGCGAGGCACTGATGCTGTCGGATCGCATCATCGTGCTCGCCCAGCGCCCAACTCATGTGCTCGGCATGTTCGACGTAAGCTTGCCGCGTCAACATCGCAATCCACAGGTGATGAGCGACCTTTTACGGTCGTTCCACCAAAAATTTCCGGGTGTGGCCTGATCGCCTTATGGCTCGAACGCGGATGGCAGGGTATGTCGCGGCCATTGGCCGATGGAAACGGCGAGACTGTGAGGCACCACCATGCGCGCCTGCTTCGCCTGATCAAAAGCAACGTACGTCGGCTTCCGCCTGCGCACGTTTCAATTCTGCGCGCGCTGCCTTCGCTGGTACGCTTTCGCGAAACAACCCTGCGGCCTCCCCTGTCGTCAGCGACATGCTTTTGAAGGTCTCCGCCCTCTCATAGTGATCGTAGGGAAGGATCGAGGCGATAACATCGATCGAGCAGGAACAGCTTTCAAGCGCCTGACGTGTCTGGCCATTTGTCTGCATGCAGCCGAGCACGTAGTCGGCGATCGTTGCCGTCGGGTAGTCTCCCGCGGCGCTGGCCGGGTTCGCAAAGGCCAGGGTCGCCGTAAAGACCAGCGACAAGGTGAAAGATCCAACAGATCGGGTCATGAGGGAACCTCCGGTTGGCAGGGGCACGATACATCCAGACAGGATCATTGCGCCAATTGGCGACGTGCCGCAAAGCCAGTCAAGCTCCCATGGCCTGCGTATAGGACCAAAGGAGGAATGCCCTATCGACCGACAAGAGACAGCTTCATGACCCGCTGCGCACGCCGCTTCCAGCGTTCATTTCAAGGCTCGCCCACTATCGGCAGCCAGCCAGACCCATGCATACTTACCTCAAGACGTCTTGCAAATTATATTGAAATAATTCTAAATACGCATCGCATCGATAATACAGCAGCAATAGGGCTCTTATATACGCCCCGCTATCAGTCAGCCCATCAATAGTCTTACTGAAAGATATTTCTCTTGTTTGTTTTCTATATATTGCGGCGCACCATAATCCATATTGCGACGCAAAAACGCGCTCTGGATTTTTGCTTGCTTGGCCTTTTACGATGACATAGCTTTTTCCTGTTTCCGGCTTCAAGAGCGCCATCGTCAGGGAGCGGTGGCAGTCTTTCGAAGGCCAAGTGGGGCGGGCAGCAATGGTGCCCTCTGCTTGTCGGGGTAGGTCGTGACAGCTGCCGGAAATACTTCCCCACATGGATCGCTTGGGCAAGCCCTCGGGGCTTGACGATCGATTCGTCACTGTGAACCCCGGGAGGATTTCGGATGCGTGTACTTGCCAAAGCTACCTATATTCTGACGAGCGCGGCGTTTCTGTCGCTCGGCGCGGCCTATACGGCTTCGGCCAACGAAGACCTTGCAAAGCTCGCATCGGATGCGAAGAACTGGGCGATGCAGACGGGTGACTACGCCAACACCCGCTATTCCAAACTCAAGCAGATCACTGCGGACAATGTGAAGAACCTGCAGGTCAAATGGAGCTTTTCCACCGGCGTGCTGCGCGGTCACGAAGGCGGGCCGCTGATCATCGGCGATGTGATGTATGTCCACACGCCTTTCCCAAACAACGTCTTTGCCCTTGACCTCAAGAACGACGGGAAGATCCTCTGGAAATACGAACCCAAGCAGGATCCGAACGTTATAGCGATCATGTGCTGCGACACGGTCAATCGCGGTGTTGCCTATGGTGACGGCAAGATCATTCTCAACCAGGCCGACACCACCGTCGTCGCGCTCGATGCCAAGACCGGTAAGGTCGCCTGGTCGGTCAAGAACGGCGACAAGACCGATGGCGGCAAGGGCGAATCAGGCACCTCTGCGCCCGTTGTCATCAAGGACAAGGTGCTCGTCGGTGTCTCCGGCGCCGAATACGGCGTTCGCGGCTGGATAGCGGCTTACAACCTGAAAGACGGCAAGCTCGCCTGGAAAGCCTATTCGGAAGGTCCTGATGCAGACACCCTGCTCGATCCCGAGAAGACGACCCATCTCGGCAAGCCTGTCGGAAAGGATTCCGGCACGAACACCTGGGAAGGCGAACAGTGGAAGACAGGCGGCGGCACGACATGGGGATGGTATTCCTATGATCCCAAGCTGAACCTCGTCTACTATGGCACCGGCAATCCCTCGACGTGGAACCCGGTCCAGCGCCCCGGAGACAATCGCTGGTCGATGACGATCATGGCTCGCGATGTGGATACTGGTGCCGCCAAATGGCTCTACCAGATGACCCCGCATGACGAATGGGACTTTGACGGCATCAATGAGATGATTCTCGTAGACGGCATGGAGGTTAATGGCACCAAACACGATGTGCTTGTGCATTTCGATCGCAACGGCTTTGCCTACACCATGGATCGCGCCACCGGCGAGCTTCTGGTCGCCAAAAAATACGATCCGGCTGTGAACTGGGCGACCGAAGTCAACATGGATCCCAAGAGCGACCAGTATGGCCGCCCGCAGGTCGTGGCCAAGTATTCGACCCAGCAGAACGGCGAAGACACGAACTCGACCGGCATCTGTCCGGCTGCGCTTGGCACCAAGGACCAGCAGCCGGCGGCCTACTCGCCGAAGACCGGGTTGTTCTACGTGCCGACCAACCATGTCTGCATGGACTACGAACCTTACAAAGTGAGCTACACCGCCGGTCAGCCCTATGTGGGCGCCACCGTGTCGATGTATCCGGCCCCTGGGGGTGACGGAAACATGGGCAACTTCATTGCCTGGGATGCAGCCAAGGGTGAGATCGTCTGGTCGAAGCCCGAGCAGTTCTCGGTGTGGTCGGGCGCATTGGCGACAGATGGCGACGTCGTCTTCTACGGTACCCTTGAAGGCTACATCAAGGCGGTCGATAAGGACGGCAAGGAACTTTACAAGTTCAAGACCCCGTCCGGCATCATCGGCAACATCACAACCTACGAGCATGACGGCAAGCAGTACATCGCCGTCCTGTCGGGCGTCGGTGGATGGGCCGGCATCGGTCTGGCAGGTGGCCTGCTTTCGCCCGATAACGCCGCTGCATGGCATGGCGCCGTCGATCAGGGCCGTGCGCAGGGCGACCAGGGCGCGGTCGTTGGAACCGCTGGTCTGGGCGCCGTCGGCGGTTATGCAGCACTTGCCGACTATACGACGCTGGGCGGTCAACTCACCGTCTTCGGCCTCCCGGACTGACAGCCGGGAAGAGCCTTACGAGTAGGCTTGAAAACGAGAGCCCGGGTCACCGGGAACCGGGCTCTCGATTGCGCCGCACACCCAAACACCGATCAATGCCGCTGCACGACGGCAGCCAGTGCCCCTGGCAAATGAAGGAAGAGCCTGAATGATCGTTCGCATTGCAGTTTCCGCTCTGGCCCTGGTCCTGCTGCCCCTGGCCAGCTCAAGTCTGGCACGGGCCGAAGACAGCATGGAAAAAGCCAAGGCGGTGAAGCAAGAAGGAGGCAAATATTTAGATGCGGACGGAAATCCGACCTACAAGATCGAAAACGGAACCGTCGATTGGTACACCTTCAGCGGGTACCGCCGGTATCATTCCGATTGCCATGTCTGTCACGGACAGGACGCAACAGGTTCGAGCTATGCGCCAGCCCTGGTCAATAGTCTGAAAACCATGGATTACGCCACGTTCCTGTCGATCGTCGCCGAGGGTCGCAAGAATGTCGGCGGCGGCAAGGAAAACGTCATGCCTGCCTTTGGCGACAACAAGAACGTCTATTGTTACCTGGACGATCTCTACGTCTATCTGCGCGCGCGCGCAGATGGCGCGGCACCCCGCGGCAGGCCGCCCAAGCATGAAAACAAGGCTCAGGCAGCCAAGGATGCCGAAGCATCCTGCATGGGTGGATGATATGACCGGCTGCACTGCATCTAAGCTGCGCGTCGTTCTGCCTATCCTCGGCGCGCTCGCCTTGCTGCCGTCGAACGTTCTGGCGCAAAATGCCGGACTTGGCGCTGCGGGCGAACTGGTGGATCCCGACATTCTGCGCGTCTGCGCCGATCCCTCGAACATGCCCTTCACCGACAAGAACGGCCAAGGCTTCGAAAACAAGCTGGCTGAACTGTTTGCCAAGAAGACGGGGCGGAAATCAGTCGCTTACACGTGGTTTCCCACTGTCACCGGCTTTGTGCGCAACACGCTGGGGGCCAACCGATGCGACATCATCATGGGCTACGCCCAAGGCGATGAACTGGTGCAGAACACCAACGCCTACTATCGCTCCGCCTACGTGCTCGTATACCCCAAAGGCAACGGCATGGAAGGCGTCGAGACGATCGAAGATCCGAAACTTTCCGGTAAGAGAATCGGCGTCGTCGAAAGCACGCCACCAACCGCCAACATGGCCGCCAACAAGCTTCTGCGGACCGCCAAGATCTATCCGCTCGCGGTGGATACGCGCGTCACCCCTTCCATGGGAGAGGTCATGATCAAGGACTTGCTCGCCGGCAAGATCGACGCGGCGGTCCTGTGGGGACCGATGGCAGGTTACTACGCCAAGGAACTCGGAGCCGATGTCACCATTGTTCCGCTGTTGAAGGAAAAAACCGGCTCGCGCATGTCCTACCGCATTACCATGGGCGTACGTCCGTCCGACCAGGAATGGAAACGGACGCTCAACCGGGTGATCAGGGAAAACCAGCCGGAGATCACCAAGCTCCTGCTGGGTTACAATGTGCTGCTGATCGACGAGCACGACAATCCGATTACGCAATAGTTGGGATGGGTCAGGAGGAGGACAAACCTACGCGATGAACAATTGAAGAGAAGACTACAGCTATTTTCGATAGTTTTGTTTTTCGGCTTTTCAAAACCTTGTGTTTCGTTTGTCCATTTTGAGAACGTGATGGACGAGCCATTGCTTCGTGTGCCCTGCAATGGTTGGCTAACCACCGGATCGGCCCCTTTCGGGCTGGTAGAAGAGGAGAAATGTCATGAAGAAGAGCTGGACAAAACCGACCATGTGTCAGGTTGCTGCGGGCTTTGAAATTTCGCGGTATCTGCCTGCCGAAATTGCTCCCAAGAAGTAGGCCGCAGAGGTGCGTGTCCCTGGCAACAGGGGCACGCATCCCCTTGCCGCATGGGATTTTCGTGGAAGATTTTGAGGCACGCAAAGGCACGCAAAGCGAGCGGGACGGTTTTCGCGGCTGCAAATTGGCTGCTGGCCAGAGAGGCCGCGGGGCGGGCGTTATCATGCGCTTGAGACTCCTCGGATCGGCGGCCGGCGGTGGCTTCCCGCAATGGAACTGCAATTATCGTCTGAGCCGTGCGGCTCGCACCGGTGTGGCTGGCGTGCATTCACGAACCCAATCAAGTGTCGCCGCGTCGGCGGATGGGCTCGGCTGGGTTCTGTTCAACGCGTCACCCGACATTCGCCAGCAGATCGCGGCAACGCCTGAATTGCAGCCCGCGCACGATGCGCCGCTGCGCTCGACGCCCATTCGCGCGGTGGTGCTGACCAATGCCGATGTCGATCATGTCGCCGGCCTGCTCAGCCTGCGCGAGCGGCAGCCTTTCGCTATCTATGCAACGACACAGGTTCTGGGGACGCTGGAGGCGAATTCGATTTTCAATGTCCTCGATCCGGCGCTCGTGCCGCGACGCACCTTGCCGCATGCAAAGGAACTGGCGATCTGCGACGCAGACGGCCACGAAACCGGCGTCGCCGTCGAGAGCTTTCCCGTACCTGGGAAGATCGCGCTCTATCTCGAAGAAAGAGGGCAGCCGGATGCCAATTTCAGCTCTGACGCTGGCGACACGATCGGCGTCCGTATCGCCGGTGCCGGCAGTCGCGGCTCCGTCTTCTACATTCCCGGCTGCGCCCGCATCGATGCGACCCTGCGCACGCGTCTAGCCGATGCCGCATGTCTTCTGTTCGACGGTACGGTCTTCACCGACGACGAGATGATCGCTGCCGGCGTCGGCCAAAAGACCGGTGCGCGCATGGGGCATCTGGCAATGTCGGGAGAGGCGGGGTCGATCGCCGGCTTGGCCGATGTGAGGATCGGCCGCCGCGTCTTCGTCCACATCAACAACACCAATCCTGTTCTGGATGAGAATTCTGCCGAGCATGCAGCAGTCGAAGCGGCTGGCTGGGAAGTGGCCCGCGACGGGATGGAGATGAGCTTTGAGTGATTTCCACCACGCAGGCAGCAAAGGCCTGTCCTCCAGAGAGCTCGAAGCCGTGCTGCGGCAGGTCGGTGCCGAGCGCTATCACAACCGCCATCCTTTCCATCACAGAATGACCAGCGGTGCACTGTCGAGGACCGAGATGCAGGCCTGGGCGCTGAACCGCTATTGCTATCAGGCTGTCATTCCGCGCAAGGATGCCATGATCCTCGCGCATGCCGAGGATCCGGCGTTTCGCGCCGCCTGGCGCAAACGCATCGAGGATCATGACGGCGAGGACGGCTGGAGTGGCGGTATTGCGCGCTGGTTGCACCTGGCGACCTCGCTCGGTCTGGATGCCGACGCGGTGAAGAGCGAGAGGCTGGCCCTGCCGGCGACACGTTTTGCGGTTGGCGCTTACCTCTCCTTTTGCACGAACCGGACCCTGCTGGAGGCGGTCGCGTCGTCGCTGACCGAGATGTTCTCGCCGCTCATCATCGGCGAGCGGGTACCCGCGATGCTGGCCAGATACGAATATATCACCGAGGACACGCTGGCCTATTTCAGCCGACGGCCCGAACAGGCTTCGCGCGACGCCGACTTCGCCCTTGCCTACGTGCTCCAACATGCTGACACAGCAGAACGCCAGCGGCAGGCGATCGACGCGCTGGTGTTCAAATGCGATATACTCTGGGCCATGCTCGACGCGCTTCAACACGCCTATGGCGAGCCGGGCAATATCCCGCACGGGGCCTTCCGTCCGGAGGCAGCCCGATGATGACACTGCGCGAAAGAGCCCTGGTGTCGTCGCAGTCGGTTCCATCGCTGCCGAAGCACGTGCGCATACAATATGACCCCGTGCGCCAAGCGTTCGCCGTGCTTTCGCCCGAAAAGGTGTTCTGGCCAAACGAGATCAGCCTCGACATATTGCGCCGCTGCGATGGGCGGTCCACGGTCGGCCACATCATTGCCGACCTTGCCGCAGATTATGACGCCGAACAGGAGGCTGTGGCGGCCGATGTCATCGCCTTCCTGCAGGAATGGTCGGACAAGCTGCTGGTGAAGCTATGAGCGAGCCCCTCCCCCCGATCGGCATGCTGGCGGAACTGACGCATCGCTGTCCGCTGCAATGCCCCTATTGCTCCAATCCGCTCGAATTGCTGAAGGCCAATCGCGAACTCGACACGCAGAGCTGGCTCGACCTGTTCTCGCAGGCGGCCGATCTTGGCATTCTCCAGGTGCATCTGTCCGGCGGTGAGCCGACGCTGCGTCGCGATCTTGAGCAATTGATCGCCGGGCTTTCGGCGCGCGGCGCCTACACCAACCTGATCACCGCCGGCGTCGGCATTGCGGATGGCCGCATCGAGGCATTTGCCGAAGCCGGGCTCGACCATCTGCAACTGAGCTTTCAAGGCGCACGGCCGGCGACCACCGAGCGCATCGGCAATCACAGGGGCAGCCACGAAAAGAAGCTGGAAACGGCACGCCGCGCCCGCGCGGCCGGCTTGCCGCTTACCATCAATGCGCCGATCCATCGCCACAATATCGAGGAGGTACCGGAATTCATCGATCTGGCCCTTTTGCTGGGTGCGGAGCGTCTCGAGATAGCCAACGTGCAGTACGCCGGCTGGGCGCTGACCAATCGCGATCAACTGATGCCAGAGCGTGCTGCCCTCGACCGGCAGGCGGAGATCGTCGCGGCGGCGCGCGAACGGCTCACCGGCATCATGAACATCGATTTCGTCACGCCGGATTATTTCGCCATCTATCCCAAGCCGTGCATGGGCGGTTGGGCGCGCGACGCCTTCATGGTGACGCCGGACGGCACCGTACTGCCATGCCATGCCGCCCAGACCATCCCGTCGCTCAGCTTCGAGCGTTTTGGACCACGCAGCCTGGCCGCGATCTGGACCGATTCCCCGGCATTTAACGCCTTTCGAGGCACGGACTGGATGCAGGAGCCCTGCCGCAACTGTGGGCGGCGCGAGATCGACTGGGGCGGCTGCCGCTGCCAGGCGATGGCAATCGCCGGCGATGCCGCCGCGACGGACCCGGCTTGCGCGAAATCGCCGATCCATGCGCGCATGGCAATGCTGGTCGACGAAGCCCAGCGCGCTGCGACGGTTCCTTCGAAGGACGAACCATTCGTCTACCGGCGTATCGGCGTCGTCACCGAGCCCGCCTGACTGCCGACCTATTCCTACGGCCTTACCCTCGAGAAAGCCGTTCGGCATGCCAGGTCATATGGTCATGCATGAATGTCGAAATGAAAAAATATGAGTAATCGTATCCGTCCTGCATCCGCAATTTCAACGGAATGCCGGCCTTGGAGCAGGCATTCTCGAGCAGCCAAGGCCTGAGGCCCTCCTGAAGGAAACCGTCTGATGTCCCCTGGTCGACCAGAAATTCCGGGAACCGGTGTCCATCCTCGATGAGCGAAGTGGCATCATAGCGCCGCCACGAGGCCTCATCCGCGCCGAGGTATTTTTCAAAAGCCGGCCTCGGCCAGCCGGCTGTGCTTGGCTGCACGATCGGCGCAAAGGCCGAGCAACTCCTGAAACGCTCGGGATTTTTCAGTGCGATCGTCAGCGCGCCACGCCCGCCCATCGAATGGCCGAAGATCGACTGGCGCGCCATATCGGGCCTGCAAAATCTGAAAAGCCGCAAATGAAGGAGGCAGGATTTTGAAGAATTCCGAGATTTCACGCCGCCAGATGCTCAAGGTACCGCTTGCCGGCGCGGCGCTCGCAGCAGCATCTCAATCTGGTCTTATCTGCGAGGCACTTGCACAGCCGGTTCCGGCTTCGTCGCCGGCGCCTCTCGGCGCCGAAGCGGTTGGCTATACCGATCTCGATCATCGCCCGGCCTTCAAGATGGCGGTCAGGCAGGTAGGCGAGCGATGGTATCTTTACACCGGGCACTTCTGGCACTCCGGATGGAACATCGTAGATGTGACCAAAGCCGGAGGTCGTCAATTTCGTGCCGTATCCCGGCACGAACACCTGGACGCTGCAGATCGATTTGTCCGGCAACACGATGGTGACCGCACTCGAAAAGCCATTCGCGAATTTCGGCGGCGATCCCGATGCGCCTTTCGACGAAGGGGTTCTGATCTGGGATATCGCCGATCCCGTCAATCCGAAACAACTTAGCCACTACCGAACTGGCGGAAACGGCACTCACCGCAATCTTTATCCCGGCGGGCGCTACGTTCATCTTGCCGCCGGCATGCCGGGATAAAAAGCTAATATCTACATCATTCTCGATATCCCGGATCGCTCCAATCCGCGAAGCCTGGCGTTGGTGGGTGCCGGGCCAGCATGAGGCCGGCGGCGAGAGCTTCGCGGCTGCCGAACCCGCCGCCGATCTGGAGACCTCTGATCGCTACCAATTGCGATTGAAACCGCCCATGTGCGGCGCCTTCTGCGCCAGCACGGGCGCGGATGTCTCGCTGCACGGCCCGCCCTATGTCGCCGGCGATCTCGTCTGTTTGCCTTATGGAGCGGCCGGGATAATTGTGCTCGACATCAGCGACGTCTCGCGGCCGAGGCAGATCGGCGGCCTAAGTTTCAGCCCTCCCTTTCATTCGCGCTTCGGTGTGCATGGCGTGCTGCCGATCCCCGAGCGCGGCATCGCCTTCGCCAATTCGGAGAACGTCACCTATGGCCGTGGCCCGATGCATCACGCGTCGATCGTCGACATTTCAGATCCAAGCGAACCCTTTCTACTGTCGCTGTTGCCCGAACCCGTGCCGCCCGAAGGCGCTCCCTATTCGGATTTCACAACGCGTGGCGGCTGGCGCGGGCCGCACAACATCAACCACCATCAGCATCATCCCGATGTCCAGAAACAGGGCGATCTGTTCTACATCGCGCACTTCAATGCTGGGCTTAGGATCTACGACGTTTCGAACACGCGGCTTCCGCGTGAGGTCGGTTATTTCATCCCGCCGGAACCCACCCGCCGCTACGGGCCAATGCCCGAGGACAAGCTGGTCCTGCAGACCGAGGATGTCGTCGTGGATCGTCGCGGCTTCATGTATATCAGCGACAAGAATCAGGGGCTCTGGATACTCCGATACACGGGGCCGAAACCCGATGGTGCCGGGCGATGAAGGTGCTTTCCGGCTCAACAGCACCGGGTTTGGCAAACGCGGAAGCAGGCACACCTCTCCTCTCGATCTTGGCGACTGCGCGAGCGCGCCACGTGGCGTCGTCAGTCGGCTGGCGGCGCTCCGGGACTGAATGCCTAAAGCACGATGAATGCCCGCCCTCGCGTTCTAGACATCACATGGTCGTTCACGGAAAAGAGCGGGAAGCAGCTGGCAGGTCTTCGGATCGTACCTACTCCGCGCGCGCCCAGTGGTGCGACCGCCAGCACATTGGAAACTGCCGCCAGGCAAGCGAGCCGCTGGCGACGCGCAACGATTCTCTGGGTCCGAGTCTCGATCGGTCGGCCGCTACCAGCCATAGCTGAAAGTAGCGCCACCACTGCCATTGCGGTTCTGCGCGACATTGGCGTCGGTGTTTCTGCCGAACTGGAAGATGCCGTAGGCGTTGTCATTGCCGTTCTGCTCAGTGTAGCGGAATGGCCATTGCCCTCCTGCTGGATGATGCCCAGATTGCCGCGACCGTTTTTATGCCAGCTGCGTTTCGCTGTCCGGACTGACGGATGCTGGCACCATGCAGGCCGCGATACAGCGAATAGAAGCGCAGTCCAGTCGCCAGGGCGCCGGCGTCGCGGACGTTGCCGGGGGCAAATGTCACCGAAACCCAGCCGCCGGCGTAAGCCCATGCGGACAGCGCCGCCTGGCCGATGCTGCCGGCAAGGAGAACGGCGGCAAGAGTTTTGAGCATATTGCGGGTCATCTTTGGTCTCCATTTTCCGGCTGCCCAGCCTATGGCCAACCTTCTCATGTGGTGGCTGAACCCTCCCGGAATCCTTCGTTCAGCTGTCGTTCAGCCATTTTTCTCCCGGCCTGACGCACATAGAAAAAGGGCGCCGATTGCCGACGCCCTTTCGTAAATCTGGCGATACGATCAGGTCGCGCCGCCGAGCCGCTCGGCACAACTGATGCTCTTGCCATCGACCGTCAGCTCGAGCCTGGCGTCATAGACACCGCCCTTCGCGTCGAGCGTGACAGCGCTGAGCGTAGCTGGCTTGCCGGGCGCTGTGCTGAAGGCGCCGTCCTGCTTGATATTGGTGCCGCCGGTGCGAGCGGCACTTTCAACATAGAAGGAATAGGTGCCGCTCACGCTTTTGTCGGCATGGGCGAGCGCCTCCAATGAGATCATGCCGCCTTCCGACGTAGCGCGGATTTCGCAGCGCACCGGCCCGAGGGACTGATCGGCGGTAGCCACGGCCGCCATCGCGCCGGCCGAGATCAACACCAAGGCAAGCGCGCTTATGGCACGGCGGGGATGCTTCACGATGTGTGGCATATTCGTCTCCTTGGCGTTCGTGGGCCGCGGACTACGGGCCGCCCGGCGTTGCCGTGTTTATGGGCAGGCCTGGACGAAAGCGGCGACATTGCCACTGCCACCCTGGCTGACATTGGCGTCGCAGCCGTGGCCCACCTGCACGCCGGCAGCGATGTTGCCATTGCCATCCTGGGTTAGGATGGTGGTGTGGTTGGAGCCGAACTGAGCGACGCCGGCGACGTTGCGGTTGCCATTTTGATAGGTGGCGCCGTAGTTGCCGGTTCCCTGCTGGCCAATGGCCGAAAGGTTGTGGCGGCCGCGCTGCTGGCCGATCACCGTGTTGAAGCGGCCGTTCTGGTAAACCCGGATGCGGTTCTTGAAGCCGTTCTGGGCGCCGCCAGCCGAATTAGACCAGCCATACTGCTCGATGCTCACGTCGTTGGCGATGGCTGGGGCAGCGACGACAATGCCGACAAGAGCGGCGAGCGCGGTTGCGATAAAAGAATTGCGGATCATGAGAGCGTCTCCTTTGGCGGACGGACCGCGAGTTGAACGGCTTCGTTTTAGGAAATGCCGTTCGAACCGATGCTGAAGGCGGCGTTCAGGCGTGGTTCAGGAGGAGTAGCGCGGGAGGCCGCCTAGCCGGCGTCTGACTCGTTGCGGACGCGGCGATCGCCGGCGGTGCTTGGTGTGACGGGCGTCACTTATTGCCCGGGCGAAGACCTGTTCTTCAGCAATACCGCCGGCGCTGTTCTGGCGGCCAGGAACTGCTCGGTCGTGCTTTTGGCCGGCGAGCGCATCGAGCGCGGCACCTCCGACCCGGTGTCGGCAGCAAGCTCATTGCGCTCGGCGGCTGAGCCAACCGCCGAACCCGACACCAACACGCTCGCGCCGATGGTTGCAATAAGTCAAACCGAATGGTTCGTGTCCATCGACGCACCGTGCAGACGAGCGAGGTCGCTGCGGCGCTCAAGTGGCAGTCTAACATCCGTTGATGCGATCGCTTGGTGCAACATGCTTGATCGACAAACCCGCGGCCAGAAGGGCCAAGGCGTTCTCCTATCTGGACGGCCGGCGCGGGCTATCGGTTCGAACGACCAAGCGCCGTGGATGCAATCGCCCCCTCAGAGGGAACGGGGCGGCGAAGCGACTTGCGTGCTCTCGCGCATCGAGCAAAATCACCGTCAAGCCATGCTCCAGCGCGCGTGCAAACGGTGACAAACACGCAACACTACAGACCAACCCATGCAGATCAATGAGCGAAGGCTGCGTCATCTCTCATGAGTTGCCTACCGCCGAGCGCGACACGCGCGAAAACAGCTACGAAAGAAGCTGAACAGGGTGTCCTTGCGCCGACAGCAGTTTAACTGCCTTGCGGTCGAAAGAGACGAATGTCTCCCCTCCCAGCCAGTCGCCGTCGAAGGCAATCACGCCGTCCGCGAAATCACCGCCGGCCTCAAGCACTGCAAGCCCTGCATCGACAGCCGGCCGGTTGACGACGACGTTTGCAGTGTTGGCCAAGGCTCGGATTGCCGCCACGATATCTACGCGTGCGGTTTGATACTGTCGGCCCAAAACCCATGCGAACTCGCACAAGGCTTGGAGACTAACGGCCACGATGTCTGCCTGCGCCAGGAGGTCGATGGCCGCTTCCGCCTGTTGTTCGTCGTCGGCGACATAGGCACGCAGCAGAACGTTCGTGTCGGCCGTGACTTTCATTCCTTACTCGATCCAGCTGCAGCACCCGCTTCCGCAATTGCCTCATTGATCTCCTCAATGCTCAACACCCGGCCGTTCGTCTTGCCCTTGAGAAAACCGTGAAGCTCCCGGAATGATCCCTTTGGCCTCGCCGCCTTCAATTCCGCCCGGCCGTCTGGAAGCAGATCAACTTCGATCTTCTCGCCCGGCCGGATGCCGAGATGCTGCATAATGTCCTTGCGAAACGTCACCTGTCCGCGTGCGGTAACAGTTAGCGTCGTCATTTTGGCAGCTCCAATTCATTCATGTGATTAGATAATGCAAATCTGCATTATCATCAATAGCAGAGATCAAGGCCGCATATGGAAATTTGCTAATCTACCTCAAGGGATGTGAGCCGTTGGCAAGCAGGGTCTCTCCTGCCTCGGTCAAGGTATGCGTCGTGTCGTGCGGTGAAAAAGCGGAACTCCCAGACGAAGCTTTTGAAGCGTTTAGCTGATGGCACCGGCGTCACCTCGAGATCGAGCGCAGCCTTTCGAATGCTCTGCCGCTTGGCTGTGGCGCGTCGATTCCCGCATGCGTTCCGCGTAGAGGACTCCGAAGGCGCCTGGGCTCAGTCGCGTACTTTTGGAATTGTACGCCAGATGCGCTTCGTCCAGCTGAGGTCGGAGGACCCTTGCTCCGGCATCGAGCACTGACGAGCGAACAGCGCGACTGGTTCAGCCGTGCATTGTGCTTTTGCCCACCGAAGGGCGCTCGACGCGGGCATGCAAGCTCGAAGATAGTTAGCCCAACGTCAGTCCGGCCTGGCGCGCCGCATCGCGCAGGAACGGCAGCCCGACTTCGATGACATCGCGCGGATCTTCCGCCACCGGACGCCACACCGCCAGTCCGCCGGCAATGTCGACATCGACATGGTTCATGCTTTCGAGCGTGATCGCGCCCCGGCAGCCGACATCGGCGATCGCCTTCATGCACGCCCGCCAGTTGAGCATGCCGCGCCCCGGCACACCGCGATTGGCCTCCGAGACATGGACGTAACCGAGGAAAGGTGCCGCCGCGGCGAAGCCGGCGGCAAAGCTCTCCTCTCGATATGCATGTGGTAGGTGTCGAGGTGGATGAAGACGTTGCCGGCGTCGACGCGCTCGATAATCCTTGCCGCATCGATACCGCGGTTGATCAGATGTGTCTCGCAGCGGTTACAAGGCTCGATGCCGAGCTTCAGCCCATGCGCCTTGGCAGCCTTCGCCGCGCGCCCGAGGAATCGGGCACATGCCGTCGACTTCTGCCGTGGTCTGCGCACGGCCCGAGGTCTTGCCGATCGTGCCATAGGTGACGCCGCCGAGCGCCGCGCTGCCGACCGCTTCGCAAACCCGAAGGCCGGCTCGACCGCTTCGCAAACCCGAAGGCCGGCTCGAGGACAGCCAGCGCCTCATCCGGCCGCTCGACCACGTCGAGCGCGCGCGGCAGGCCGAGCGATGGGATGAGCTCGATACCCTGGCGTTCGGCGAAGGCGCGTGTCTGCTTGGTGTCAATCTCCTCGGGTCGCAGCAGTGGGATCTCGAGCAGGCCGATGCCGAGTTCCTTCAGCCGCTCCATCTGCGGCTCGATCAGGTCAAGGTCCCAGACCGGAGCAATGGCGAAAGTGTGCAATCCAAAAACATTCTTCGGTCAGCCTCGTTGTTCGTGCGCCGCGGCGGCTGACGACTTTGTTCATATTGGTCCTGGCTGTGCGAGATCGGCATCGGCCCGCCCGTGGCGCAGCACCACGATGCGGTCGGTGACCGAAAGCACGTCGTTCAGCCGGTGCGAGATCAGGATGGGCGATGCCTTCGGACTTCAGCCGACGGATGAGATCGAGCACGCTCTGCACCTCGCGCACGGCGAGCGCCGCAGTCGGCTCGTCCATGATCACCAGCTTCGAATTGAAGGTCAGCGCCCGGGCGATCGCCACCGTCTGCTGCTGGCCGCCCGAGAACGAGCCGACCGAGCGGTTGATCGACGGCAAATGCGCCCCTAACCGCTCAATCATCTTTGCCGCCTGGCGGTCCATCTCGGCTTTGTCGACGAAGCCGGGAAACAGCCCGAACAGTTTTCTGGTCGGCTCGCGGCCCAAAAAGATGTTGGCCGCCACGTCCTGCTGCTTGGCCAGCGACAGATCCTGGTAGATCATCTCGATGCCGAGTTCGCGCCGCTGGCCGGGATCGAGTGGCAGGATGTCCTTGCCGTCGAGTTCGATCGATCCGGTATCGGCGCGGTAGATGCCTGTGATGGTCTTCATCAGCGTCGATTTGCCGGCCCCATCGTCGCCGACAACGCCGACCACCTCGCCCGCCTCGACCGAGAGGTCGACGCCGTGCAGCACATCGACGGCGCCAAAACTCTTGCGGATGCCCTGGAGGGTGAGAAGGGTCATAGCCGCCTGGGCATCGCTGTGTGTCCGCCGCTCCGCTAAACACGGGGGCTGAGTGACGGACACTCCGACGTCACCGCGATGCCACGCCATTTTGCAGAACTTGACGCACACAACTCCAACCCGAGAATTCTGCACCGATAGAGGCGACGGCAGGCGCACGTGTTGTCTGACTGGGCCGCCGGGCCCCATCACACGCCGGCGAACGTTGGCAAGCCGCACTGTCGATAGCGAATTAAGTTGTCCGGTTTAGGTAGCACACGAGTTGTCCGCTGCTTCTGGTTTTGTTCTGCTGGCCGCCGAGCGGGTTCAAGCGGCTTTTTGTGTATGTAGGGCTATTCCATTGTGGTCGTAGCGGCCCAGACAACGAGGCCCGTGGAAGATTGCATAGGCGCCGTCATGATAGCGGCGCACCTTGACTGTCGCCTTGACGAAATGGGGCCGCAGCGGGCTTTCGGGAATTTGCAGCTTCAGTCGATTGAACGAGACGCAATTGTCGTTGCCGACCTGGCGCTCCTCCTGAATGCACAGGATCTCGCCCAGATCGACGCCGGGAATGGCGACGAAGGCTGAGCCTTCCTGTTCGGGCTTGACGGCGAAGCGCTTGTTGTGGGCCGGAATATAAACGTCGCGCAGAAAGCTGTTGGCCTCCTCCATGGTGGCGATCCCGGCCAACGCCAGTTCTTTTGTCAGCCGGTCTTGCAAGGTTTGGAAAACCCGCTCCGAACGACCGCGTGCCTGCGGCGAATAGGCCGCGATATGCTCGACGCCAAGGTGGGCCAACGCGCGGCCGACCTGGGTCAGGTTTGTCCTGTCGATTTTTCCACCAGCCTGCGGCGTATGGAAATAGTGGCTGCCTCGATCAGTATAGAGGCTCAACGCCAGACCATGGCCGCCAAACACCTCCTCCAAAGCCCGAAACGTCGAAGCCGTCCCTTCTTCCTTGGTCAGAAAGCCCGAATAGATGGTGTTCGTCGCATCGTCCATCGTGACGATGAGGTCGAGCGCCGGTTGGCCGCCGAGCCAGATGTGGCGCGAGCCATCCTGATGCAGCATCATCCCCGGCAAGGGTCGGCGCGGCCGCTTGCGCCGGTGTGCTCCGCGCCTGGATGCCTTGGCCAAAAGGCCTTTCGAATGCAGGAACGCCTTCGTCCAGGTGTAACTCCAGCTGAACCGATGATCGCGCACCAGAAGTTCGTGGAAATGCTTGGCCGTGAACCCGCTGTAGCGCGTCCGGTAGAGGGTCTCGACCTCAAACTCCCGGTCCAGCGGAACCCGTTTGCCAGACGCCTTGCCAAGACGGCGGCCCAATAAGCCGGCCTCCCCAGCCTCTTCATACCGGCAGCACCAGCGCCGGAAGGTTCGCTCGCTCAGACCCAGCAACTGCGCAGCCTCCATCTGGTTGAACTCCAAAGCCTCATAGCGGCTCAATACGTCTCGGAACTTGATCATTCGCACACCTTGATTGGCTTCCGACCGGCGCATCCAGACCCCGTTTAAAAGGTCGAGACTTACCGGACAGATCGTGTGCTACCTAAACCGGACATATCGTGTGCTACCGACACGTTGGCAAGCCGCACTGGCGGATCGCGAGCGAATGCGCTATATCTGACTATCTGACTATCTGACTAGGTACGGGATTATGAGCAAGGGAATCAAGCGAGACTCTGGACAACGGAAGGGGCGAGCGAGTGACGCTCGTGTCGGCCGGTGGAAACTGGAGGATGCCAAGGCGCGCTTCAGCGAGGTGGTGCGACACGCGCGCAGCGACGGACCGCAGCGCGTGAGCGTGCGCGGTCACGACGCGGTCGTGGTCGTCAGCGTGGAGGAATTCGATCGGCTCGCGCCGTCCCGGCCGAAACAGCCCTTCCTGGAGTTTATGGAGAGCCTCCATCTCGGCGATCTCGACCTTGCACGTGAAGAGGATCACGGCCGGGATGTCGATCTGTGAATGGTTGGCTCCTCGACACGAACGTCGTCGCCGCATTGATCAATCCCAACGGAGCGCGATCAGTGAAGGCATGGGCCGAGGGTCAACTGGAGGAGACCTTCTTCCTGAGCGTCCTCACACTAGGCGAGTACGACAAGGGCATCTACAACCTTGCCGACGATCACCCCGATCGCCCACGCTACATCGCCTCCCGCGATGCTTTGGCAGCCCGCTTCGGCGAGCGCACCCTCTCCGTCAGCGATGAAATAATTCGCGGGTGGGGCCGAATATCGGGAACGGTCAAGCGGGAAACGGGCCATGCGCCACAGGTAATCGATACACTCCTGGTCGCGACCGCAGTCGAGCACCACCTCTACCTGGTGACACGCAACGTGAAGGACACCAAGGGTTCCGGCGCGACGGTGTTCGATCCATGGAACGACGATCCGGCGCGATTTCCTTTGAGTGAGCGAAAGCGACCGGGCGGCTGATGCGAGGAGACCTCGTGCGGAACCGATAGCGCGAGGCCCGCCGTTGTGGCGGGGCCTCGCTGTTGGCGGTCAGTCAGTTGGGGCGGGACCAGATGAGCTGGAGGCCTTTCTTCGCCTTCCACCTCGATCAGGGTGGCCTGACCGGGGCCAAATCAGCCAGCAAAGAGGCAACACAGGACGGCCTTCAGCATCATTCTGGTGAACGATGCTGGCCATTGGTCATTCAGCCGGATGCTTCGCGACTGCGTCCGCTATCCGGGTGGTTGCCCCGGCGATCTCTGTCGGCAATCCTGTCGTTTACAAGCATGCCAGTATCGTCCCCCAATGTGCGGCGCTGTTTGAGGATCTGATTCGGCAGGCGGGTGCGCCCGAGGGGGCCGTCACCATCGTCTTCGCGCAGCCAATTGGGCTGACGCTTCAAGAGATCGGCGCCGAGCTGGCCTGCCAGCCGATCGCGTGCCGTCGCGTCGGGATTGGTCGCGGTTATCGGGCCAGTGGACCAAGCACATCGACCAGCGCATCGCCGAGTTGCAGCGCCTGAGGTCGGGGCTTACCGAGTGCATCGGTTGCGGCTGCCTGTCGATCGACCGGTGTAGCCTTGCGAACCCTGCCGATATGGCAGGACGCAAAGTTGGCGCTGCTCGTCCGTCGTGAAAGGCTCGAGCCGGACAACCACAGGTTTGATGCCGAAACAATCCCTCACATGCTCGGTGACGGAGGGGTCCCACTCACTCGAGCGACCGGCAAACACCACGGTATCACACTGCATGTCGCTCGCCTTGACGACAATTTCGTCGAGCGCCAGACGGTCGATGCGGGCAACCTCATCCATCGCGTCGATAACGAGGGGCGCCTTGGATGCAGCAACCTGGCGGCTGCGGAACACGCTGGCGCGCACAGGCGGGCTGCCGAGCAAAGAACCAAGCTTCCCGAGCAACTCGGTCTTTCCGCCACCGGGTTCGGCGAGAACGATGAAAACCGTGCCACGTGAAGAAGCTGATCTTCACTATAGGCTCGGTCCTCGACCAGAAGTTTTCTTGGAATATACATGTCATCCACGGACGAGACTTAGCAGAAGTCAGGGCAGCAGCGCCACTGCGGCGCACCATTCTCCGAAGGTTTTCAGGGGCTTTGTGGTATGGGCTGGCACGCGCCAAATATGCCGATATCAATCAGCGCGCTGCGCATGCAGCCTTCGCTTCGCGATGGCAATCGAGAAGGACCGTGACGAGAGTCTTGGGGTCGTCTGTTCGCTGATCTTCTGCTGAGGACGAGTGCGATGTCACCGAAGAGCCGGCTGACCGCGCGCCAGCGACTCCAACCAGGCCGTCGCGGCGCTTGGAACTGTTTTTGGAATGCGGCTGCGCCAGACCGAGGGATTGCTACGCTCGCTGCTGGGTCTCATGGGGCTGAATGTGCCTGTTCCCGATCATACGACGCTGAGCCGTCGGGCGCAGAAGTGGGAGCCATCAGCCAGACGAAACCAGCCTCTGCCGGACGGCCCGCTGCACGTGAGATTGACCCGTTCACAGCCGACGGGGCCTATGATGGCAAGCCAACCTATCAGATGATCCTGCAGCATAGCAGCACCGCGAACGTCGTCATTCCACCTCGGTCGACGGCAGTGGAAAGCGATGATACCGGACCGCCTGGTCAACGGGACAAGCACATTATCGCGATCGCAAGCGACGGTCGGCTGAGATGGCAGGCTGCTACCGGCTATGGTAAGCGGGCTCTGATCGAGACCGCCATCGGAAGGTACAAGGCACTGATCGGACGACGCTTGCGGGCTCGTTCGTTCGCCGCTCAGCAGACCGAGGTTGCCGTCGGTTGCAGCGTGCTCAACCGCATGCTGGCGTGTGCACGCCCGGAGTCTGTCCGGCATCAAGTCCGGCAGGTATAACCGGCAACATCAAAGACCGAAATGCGTTCGATTTCATATCCGCGCACCAACGCCGCGTCATTGCCTTCATCTCGCGGCAGATCCAATGCTCACGCAAGAAATCAGCCGTCGGCGGCCGCTCAAAATTTACCATTCTCATGAATAGTCCCAAATGTTTAACACTTGCCGGTATCTTGGCGGCTATAGTCCGAGCCGCGCTGGTGGACTCGGAAATATCTCGGCATGTGCGGTTTTAGCGGTTATTTCGGCACTGTCCGGGATGGGAGGGCGCTCCTTGAAAGGATGACGGCTGCCATTGCGCATCGCGGCCCCGATGAGCAGGGGTTCTTCACCACAAAGGCGGCCGGCCTCGGCCATGCGCGGCTGTCCATCATCGACCTGGGGGACGGCCAGCAGCCCATGTCCGATGCGACGGGCGATCTGACGATCGCCTTCAACGGCGAGATCTTCAACTATGTGGAACTGCGCGAGCAGCTTCGCGCGAAAGGCCGCCATTTCCGGACAGCCAGCGACACCGAAGTGATCCTGCATCTCTATGACGAGATGGGGGAGGATTGCGTCTCCGCGCTCAATGGCGATTTCGCCTTTGCGCTCTGGGACGGCCGCCGCCGCCGCATGGTTCTGGCGCGCGACCGCATGGGGGTCCGGCCGCTCTTCTATACAAGGCAGGGCGAACGGCTTTACTTCGCCTCGGAGGTCAAGGCGCTCCTCCAGGCCCCGGGCGTCGCGGCCGAGATTGATCCGGTCGCACTCGACCAGATCTTCACGCTCTGGGCCCCGATCGCGCCGCGCACGGCCTTCCGCAATATCTACGAGCTCGAACCCGCAAGCCTGATGATCGTGCAAGAGGGCAGCGTCTCGACGCGGCCCTACTGGAGTCTGGAGTATCCCGACCGGGAAGCGCCGCCCCGGCACCGGGACGAGCGTGCCGCGGCCGAGGAACTGCGCGCCCTCCTGACGGAGGCGACCCGCATCCGCATGCGCGCCGATGTACCAGTCGGCGCCTATCTCTCTGGCGGCCTCGATTCCTCCATCACATCGGCGCTGGCGGCGGGCATGGCGCCGGGTGGCCTCAGGACCTTCTCGGTCACCTTCGATAGCGCCGAACATGACGAGAGCCCCTTCCAGCTCGAGATGGCCCGTGCGCTCGGCACGCATCACAGCGCCGTCGCCTGCGGGGAAGGCGATATCGCCGCCGTCTTCCCTGACGTTATCCGCTTCACGGAGCGGCCGATCCTGCGCACTGCCCCTGCCCCGCTCTACAAGCTCTCGAGCCTCGTGCGCGAGGCCGGCTTGAAAGTGGTGCTGACGGGCGAAGGCGCCGACGAAGTCTTTGCCGGCTACGATATTTTCAAGGAGGCCAGGGTTCGGCGCTTTTGCAGGAGACAGCCCGGCTCCCGCATCCGGCCGCATCTGTTCCGCAAGCTCTACCCCTATCTTCCGGGCCTGAGGCAGCAATCGGCCGAGTACCTTTTCTCCTTCTTCGGGGCTAGCGGCGCGGCGCTCGACGATCCGCTGTTCTCCCATCGGCCGAGGTTCGACGGCACGGCGGCGACGAAGCTGTTCTACTCGGGCGATCTGCGTGCCACATTGTCCGGATATGACGCCGCCGAAGAGCTCGCCGCGCGGCTGCCCGAGGCGTTCGCCCGCTGGCATCCCTTGCATCAGGCGCAATATCTGGAAGCCCGCTTCCTTCTCCCCGGCTATATCCTGTCCAGCCAGGGCGACCGCATGGCGATGGCCCACGGAATCGAGGGCCGCTTTCCCTTCCTCGACCATCATCTGGTCGAGTTTGCCGCCGGCCTTCCTCCCGAGATGAAGCTGAAGGGGCTCGTGGAGAAGCATATTCTCCGGGAGGCGACCAAAGACCTGCTGCCGGCCGCCATCGGCCGGCGGACCAAGCAGCCCTATCGCGCACCGGACAGCCAGTCCTTCGTTGGGCCGGGCACGAGGGACTATGTCCAGTCGGCCCTGGGCGACGCCGCAGTCAGCGCCGGCGGGCTCTTCAATCCGAAGGCAGTGGCAAAACTACATGAGAAATGCAGCCGCCAGCCGGCCTCCGGCTTTCGCGACAACGCGGCCTTTGTCGGCATCCTGTCGACGCAGCTGTGGCTGACGACTTTCACCGGCACAGGCATTTGCAACGCAAAGGCCGCCTGACACCACCAAGGAAAGCGAACGACATGACCGATACGATCCGAGACGCAGTGAAGGCCTTTGTCATCGAGAACTTCCTGTTCGGCGACACCACCCACGCCCTCGCCGATACGGACTCGCTGATCGAGAACGGCATCATCGATTCGACCGGCGTTCTGGAACTGGTGGCCTTTATCGAGGACCATTGCAGAATCACAGTTGCGGACGCCGATATCGTGCCGGCCAACCTCGATTCACTGGCGCGCATCACGGCCTTCATCTCAGCGAAGACCGCATCGCTCGTCGCGGCGTGACGGCTGGCAGCGGAAGGCCCGAGCTCATGCGGGTCGAGCAATTCCTCATCACGAACGCGGCCGCGCATGGCGCGAAGACGGCGCTTGTCACCGACCGGAAGCGGTTGCGCTATGACGAGCTCGACGATCTGTCGAACCGGCTCGCGACCGCTCTCGTCGCGAATGGCGTGCAGCGCAGCGACCGCGTTCTCGTCTTCATGGACAATTGCTGGGAAGCTGCCGTCTCGATCTTCGCGGTTCTCAAGGCGGGCGCGACCTTCAGCCCGATCAACGCCTCCACCAAGGCTGACAAGCTCGCTTATGTCATCGACGATTGCGAGGCTGCGGCGATCCTGACCCAGGCCAAGCTGATGCCTGTCGTGATCCAGGCGCGTGCGCTGTCGGACCGGCCGCTCTTCGTCGCGTCGACGCAAGCGCCATCCAGCCATGCGCCGGATGGCGCTGCCTCCTTCGAGGATTGTCTCAAGGTCGCGCCCGTGCCCGTTCGCCATGGCGGGATCGACATCGACCTCGCCATGCTGATCTACACCTCGGGCTCCACCGGCCGCCCCAAGGGCGTGATGATGACGCATCGCAATATCGATGCCGCGGCCGAATCCATCACGACCTATCTGCGCAACACCCCTGACGACATCATCCTCAATGTCCTGCCCCTGGCTTTCGACTACGGCCTCTATCAGCTGCTGATGGCGATGAAGCTCGGCGCGACCCTCGTCCTCGAAAAATCCTTTGCCTTTCCGCAGGCCATTTTCGAGCGCATCCGCGCCGAGAAGGTCACCGGTTTCCCGCTGGTGCCGACGATGGCGGCGCTGATCCTGCAGATGCGCGATTTGGCGCCGGGTTTCCTGCCGAGCCTGCGCTATATCTCGAACACCGCCGCCGCCCTGCCGCCGGTGCATATCGCCCGGCTGGGCGAGCTGTTCCCCGGCGTGCGGCTCTATTCCATGTACGGTCTGACGGAGTGCAAGCGCTGCACCTACCTGCCCCCGGAGGAACTGGACCGCCGGCCGGGTTCCGTCGGCATCGCTATTCCCAACACGGAAGCGATCGTCGTCGACTATGAGGGCAACCGCGTGCCACCGGGCGTGGCGGGCGAGTTGGTCATCCGCGGCCCGCATGTCATGCAGGGCTATTGGCGCAACGACGTGGCCACGGAGCAGATGCTGCGTCCCGGGCCGCATCCCTGGGAAAAGCGGCTCCACACCGGCGACCTGTTCCGGACGGACGAGGACGGCTTCCTCTATTTCGTTGGCCGCAAGGACGACATCATCAAGACGCGCGGCGAAAAGGTCGCCCCGAAGGAAGTCGAAACTGTGCTGCACGCCCATCCCGGCATCGTGGAAGCCGTGGTGACCGGCGTGCCGGATCCGGTGCTCGGCCACGCCATTGCCGCCCTCGTCGTTCTCTCGGACGAGACCCTGAGCGAACGGGACATCATTCGCTACTGCGCCGTTCATCTCGAGGATTTCATGGTGCCGAAGCTCATCGAGTTCCGCCGCGAGTTGCCGAAGACCGATACCGGAAAGGTCAGCCGAAGGCTGGCGGCCGAAACGTTGGGGACGGCAGAATGAACCTCTCCCTCGCCCCGAGCCGTCCCGCCTTCTCGGCCGACGCGCTGACGCTCGACAACGCTGCGGAAACCGACCGCATCGTCGCCGGGTTGCGCGAGCAGCTACGCGGCATGCGCAAGCGCGGGCTCGTGCTCGGCCTCTCTGGCGGCATCGATTCCAGCGTCTCGGTCGCGCTCGCCGCCCGCGCCGTCGGCGCGAAGAACGTCTTCTGCCTGTTCATGCCGGAAAGCGACTCCGATCCCGACAGCCTCCGCCTCGGCCGGCTGGCCGCCGAAACCTTCGGCGTCGAAGCGATCGTGGAGGATATCGGCCCGACGCTGCACGCGATGGGTTGTTATGAGCGGCGGGATGCCTTCATCCGCAAGCTGGTGCCGGAATACGGGCCGGGCTGGGCCTCAAAGATCGTCATCGCCAATTCGCTCGCCGGCGAGGGCTACAACATCTCCTCGCTGGTGGTGCAGGACCCCGAAGGCCGGCAGACGAAGCTGCGCATGTCGCCGGCGGTCTATCTCGGCATCGTCGCCGCCACCAACATGAAGCAGCGCACGCGCAAACAGATCGAGTACTATCACGCCGACCGGCTGAATTTCGCCGTGCTCGGCACGCCGAACCGCCTCGAATACGACCAAGGCTTCTTCGTGAAGAATGGCGACGGCGCGGCTGACGTCAAACCGATCGCCCATCTCTACAAGAGCCAGGTCTATGCGCTTGCCGCCCATCTCGGCATTCCCGAGGAAATCTGCCGCAGGGCGCCGACGACCGACACCTATTCCCTCGAGCAGACGCAGGAAGAGTTCTACTTCTCCCTGCCCTATGACCGCATGGATATTTGCCTCTTCGGCCTGAATAATGGCCTTTCAGCCGTGGAGGTCGGCGCCGCCGCGAAGCTGACTACGGTCGAGGTCGAACGCGTCTGGGCCGATATCGCCGCCAAGCGCCGGGCGACGCGCTATCTGCACCTTGGCCCGCAGCTCGTCCGCCCCGTCGAGGAAATCGCCTGCTGAGATCGGCGCGACCATCGGGATTATGTCGTCGCGCGCGCAATGACGGCCTATTCGAACCGCTCCCCGGCCAGGCGATTCCAGTGCTCGCCGGCCAGCCCGTTGAAGAAACCTTGCGAGCTCAGGAACGCGTTCACCAGCTCCTCGTCGCGCGAATGCACCACGGTCGAGGCCGGTTGAGTGAAGGCGACCCGCCGACCCAGCATCGCTGCCAACAGGGCGGGTTGCGTCCGGCCGCGCAGGCCGGCGGCGCCGCGCCGCGCTGCATCGCCAATCAAGCAGTCGACGACGGAACCAGCTTGCCCCGGCAGGGCCAGAACCTGCAGCACGCGCGCCATCCTGCCCGGGCGGGTGTGATAGAGGAAGGCGCCGACCAGCGCCCCGCTGGGGGAGGAGACGGACGCGAACACGGCCTCGCCATAGTCCGGCTTCTGGGAAGCCTCCGCGAGGATATGCGCAAGCTGCTCCGCGCTCCAGTCGGGGCGGAGCGGGAACTGCCGCGTCAACGGGTCCAAAAGTGCCGCAAAACCGGCATGATCGATTTCGGCAACCTTGAGGCCGCCCTTGCCATTCCAGAGTTCCGGGACCCCGGACCAGCGCATCTCGTTCTCCTGCATCCGTCCGCGAAGATAGCGATCGAGTCCGCGCGCGAGCGGGTCAAGCAAGCGCACGGCGCCGGCTCGCCGCGAGGCTAGATCGAGCAGGAAGGCCGAAGGCCGGATGACCCGGATCCAGTCCAGGCTGTATTGCGGCAGGGCGACCCCGCGCAGTTTCGTCCACATCTGCGTCGAGAGGGCATTTGCGGTTTCGCTGAAGGAGATGTCCTGCGGCCCGGCCAGGAATGTCCTGAGCAGCCTTGCGCCGGCCATCGGGTCGTTCGCCCGCGGTTCGACCATGAGCGAACCACAGATGGCGGCGCGCAGCTTGCGCTGGCCATGCCTCATCGGCAGCACATTCACGCCGACAAAGCCTGAAATGTCGCCTTCGCTCGCAATATGGACGAGAGACGCGATCTCCGGATCGCGGACCGGGCCTTCGAGATAGTGCCAGCGCAGATAAGTCTCGAGCGCCGGAGGCGGCGGCTTTCCACCGTCCCGGAAGGTTCTTTGAAAGAGCCCGGCGACGGCCGGAATATCCGCAGCCTGCAGGGGGCGAATCTGGCTCATGCCAAACTCGCGGAGGATGAGATCGCGGGCGCACCGTTCTCCAGCTTGCGGAGGAGTGCGACACGCGGCATTCCGACCTCATCCTTGGCGAATGTCACGGGTTCATAGGCCTTGGCTCTGGCTATCAGGGCAGCCACCTGGCGGTCCTGCCCCTGCCCGAACTCGAACAGCAGCCAGCCACTAGGCTTGAGGAAATCGATTGCGTCCCGGATCAGCCGCTGTTGGATCGAGATGCCGTAAGGCCCCCCGTCGAAGGCCTCACGCGGCTCGCACTCAAGCAGATGCGCGCTCTCGCCTTCGAGGCGCGCAGTCGAGATATAGGGCGGATTGCAGACAATCATGTCCGCCGCGCCGATAAGCCCATCGCCCTCCAGCGCACCGAACAGATCCCCTTTCCGGATGGTGACCCGGTCCTGAAGGGCCAAGCGTTCGGCATTGCTACGGGCGAGCGCGACCGTGCTGTCAGTCACGTCCACCCCCCAGACGCGGGCCGACGGAACTTCCGCCGCGATCGCCAGAGCAAGGTTGCCGGAGCCGCAGCACATGTCGATCACCATCGGGCCGGGCGCGCGATCGCGAAGAATCGCGAGCGCGCTCTGTCCGAGCAACTCTGTTTCCTGACGCGGCACGAGAACGCCCGGAGCCAGTTCGAGCATCACGCTCATGAAACGATGCAGGCGGGGCTTAGAACGGCCGGCTAGGGCTGCTGCTCTGTGCGGCACGGCGGTTACTTACGTCATCCAACGGTATTGCATACACAATGACCTATCGCGCTCCGGTAAACGGCTGCTAAAGATATCGCCGCCGATACTCCGCAGCGCGCCAACTCGGCCATATAGATGCGGCGTTGGTGCGCGGATATGAAATCGCCGGACTTGATGCGGGACAGTGGGCAATGATCTCGCCATTATTGGCATCCACTGCCAGATGGAGCTTGCGCCAGTGACGGCGTGATCTGGCACCAAGTTTCTCCTCCAGCCATTGTCCGGTGCCGTATATTTTCAATCCCGTGCTGTCGACCAGCACGTGCAGCGGGCCGTCCGGCCGAGGCTGGTTTCGTCTGGCTGATGGCTCCCACTTCTGCGCCCGACGGCTCAGCGTCGTATGATCGGGAACAGGCACATTCAGCCCCATGAGACCCAGCAGCGAGGGTAGCAATCCCTCGGTCTGGCGCAGCCGCATTCCAAAAACAGTTCCAAGCATCAGGGCCGTCTCGATGGCAAGATCGGAATACCGGGCTTGGCATCCCCGGGTCTTGCGTCGGGGAGCGTGCCACCCGGCCAGGGCTTCCGGCGTGGCCCATAATGTCAGGCTGCCACGTAGGCGGAGACCTGCCTCCTAATCCGGCCAGTTCGTCACCCTGAATTTCATCTTCCCGATGCGGTGACGGCACGCAGAATTGCGTTTGTAGGGCATGGCACGGATCAAGCTGATTTCGATCCTGTTTGCCTATCCCAGAACCCTTGACAAGGTATCCACGCACCAACGCTGCGCGCTACGCTCTCCTGGTTTCGGTACGAGCTCCTGGAGCCAACGTTGATATCTACACGGCGATCGCCAATCAGTTGGCAATCCCGATCCCTGCATCATAACCGGCGGACCGTCGCCGCCATCATCTACAAAACCATCCAGCGATAAGGGTGCGCCGTGGTCCGGCGCGGCAAAGGTAGAGGGGGTGCGGCTATTATCTGCGCGCGGTGCCCAACCGTTGGCGCGAGCCGTGTCCTTCCGCCTTCTAAAACTGGATCGAGACAGACCTGAAGGCGAGCCTATCGGAGAGAGCTATGGCCTTGACTTCCTTACAGGGCCACCCCGTCGTGCTTGAGTGTCCTCTTTCGTAGGACCAAGGACACTCATGAAAAACCAGGACTTTGTCGAAGCGGGCGCCGGCGTGCTTCGCAGTCGAGCTTAAGCCGCGAGTGTCTGCAAGCGCCAGCGACTGTTGCGTGGGCGGCGGGCAGTCATTCGTCGACCTCGACCCCGCCGTATTCTGCGCTACCGGCAAAGTCGGGCATGATATCCCCCGCCAACAGCTTCTCTTTGCTCAGCAGCCCGGCATCCTCGAGTGCCTCGAAATCCGGCAGGTCGCGCAGCGTGTCGAGACCGAACTCGAGCAGGAATTCTTTGGTCGTGACGTAGGTGTAGGGCGCGCCGGGCGTCGGGCTGCGCGGACCGGACGCGATCAGCTTTGCGCCGCGCAGATGACCGATGAGATCGCGGCTGATCTCCTTGCCAAAGAAGGAAGAAAGCTCGGCGCGGGTGATCGGCTGGAAGTAGGCGACGCACATCAGCACCAGCACTTCAGATTGTGTCAGATCCACGGCTCGGTCGTTGCCGCCGACCGCGGCACGGATGGCGTCGGCATAGGCCGGCCGCGTCAGATGCTTCCAGCCGCCGGCGACGGCGACCAGGTCGTAGGGCCGGCCGCGCAGTTCTTCGCGGATGTCATCGATCAAAAGGTCGATGCTGCAGTTTTTGCCGACGATCCGCGCCAGAGTCTCGCGGCCGACCGGCTCGCTGGCAGCAAAGATTGTGGCCTCGACGCGATGCATCCATTCGCGCCAGCGCGCCTCCGGCGGCAGGTGGTCCAGCTCCCGGTCGAACAGCTGGTCAGCTGATTGACGATCATCTGACCGGCTTCCCCCTCGCCTGCGCACTGCCTCGGCCATGGTCTCAGAGTCCGTAAATGCGGAAGGTCGATCGACCTGACAATTCGCGCACGGCGCCGAGCTCGACCAGCCGGTCGAACAGCCGGCGCAGGCCGCGATCGCTCATGCCGATGTTTTTGTCACCGCGGGATGCCATGATGGCGTCCTGCGACAGCAGTCTGTCGACGATGGTGTCTGCCCCTTTCGCACGCAGCTTTGGCGCGACAGCGAGCAGTTTTTCCGCGCGGCGCCCGAGCTCGGCGGAAAGATCATTCGCGCGCAGCGCGGCGCGCGCCTGCGCGGCCAGCAGGCTTTTGGCCCGATCGGCATCCGTTTCGGCACCCGGAGCCAGAGCAGCAGTCACTGGTCGACGCGGCCGGCCCGTACCCACGGCCAAGGCCGCCTCCCCGCCCAGCAAAGGGATTGCATGCGTCCAGCCTAGCCGCTGCGCGAGCAAGGCATCGGCAAGCCAGGCTCCGAGAACGCGCCCGAAACCGTGTCGTTCGGCGGCCGCGACTGCGCCAGTCAGCATTCCGACCAACCCGGCGCTGGTGCCGAGTTGGCGAAGTTCGTCCGCCAGATCGCCGAGCCCCTCATCGTCGGGGGCGTAGCCGAACTCCTCCAACACCGCGGCGAGGTTCTTCTCCGTCACCAATTCTTCCGCGGGCCGAACCGCCAGCCGGCGCCAGGCAAGCAGCAAAAGACCGGCGGGACCGACGGAAAAAAAATCGCCCGGCCGTGTGAGCAGCACGGCGTCGCGCAATGCGCCTTCATCCTCGACGCGCCCCGCCTGGCGTGCCGTTGCCGCGGCCGCCGCAAGCGCCAGCCGCTGCCGCCAGGCGCCGGCCCACCGCTCCTGCCGGCGGACCACCGCATCGAGCGCGCCGATGGCGGCGCCGGCAACGAGCGCCACGTCAACATCTTTTCCCGCAAGGCTTTGTGCATCCGGGATGGCCCGGCGTAGCCAAGCCGGCACCGTTGCCATCGGTGCGGTCGAAGGCGTGGCGTGGTGGCGCGGAGAGGGTTTGGGACGCAGAATCATCGCAAGCACGATGAATCATGGCGGCGCTTTTGGCAATCGTTTTGAGCAAAAACCGCCGCGCCTGTCGCCCAGTTAATACGAATGATAATGTTGCATTATCGTTCGTAATCGACATAGGACCAAGTCTTTGGTAGAAACCGGCGAAAAGGTAGAGTTTGGAGCCTCTCGTGTCCCTCAGTATCAAAAATCCGGCCACCGTTGCCCTCGCCGACGAGCTCGCGCGCCGTCAAGGTGTCACCAAGACCGCGGCCATTCATCAGGCGCTGAGCGAGCGTCTTCATCGCCTGGGCTTTGGCGACAAGGCTCAGGAGCGGATGCGGGTAGAATTGCGCGGCATTCGCGAAAGAGTGGCCCGGTTGCCGGAATTGGACGGTCGCAGCGATGAGGAGATCATCGGTTTTGACGAGCATGGAATTCCGAACTGATGGTGATCGATACCTCAGCGCTTGTGGCCATGCTTCGCAGTGAGCCGGAGGCTTCACGGCTTGAAAGCGCGCTGGTCGCCGATCCGGTCCGCCTGATCCCGGCAACCTGCCTGCTCGAGGCGCGGATGGTCCTGGTCAGCAGGCGCGGAGAGCACGCGTTGGCCGAGGTCGATCTTTGGCTCCGCAAAATCGAGGCTGACGTCATCCCTGTCGACTCCGAATTGGTCGATCTGGCGACCCAGGCGTGGCTTACCTATGGCAAGGGCCGTCGTCCCGCGGCCCGGAATTTTGCCGATTGTCTATCGTACGCTCTAGCAAGGCGTTCAGACGAACCGCTGCTGTTCATCGGCAACGACTTTTCCCAGACAGACGTGGAGGCTGCATGAGGATGGCTGAGCACGGTCAACGATCACCTGCTGTTGCAGCTGGAGAGAATGATCTTCCCGATATCATAGATGTGGTCATGGAGATGAGGGGCGCATCAGATGAGCCGCAAATGGCCCCTGCCCCATCGTCGGCGTCCGGTCTTCCGGCGCACCTGGAAAAACTGGCCGACCACGCGCGAAAATATGTCGAGGCGGCAAGCTCCGCCAACACGCGGCGCGCATACGCCGCCGACTGGAAGCATTTTTGCGCTTGGGCACGCCGACAAGGTCTGCAGGCGTTCCCGCCTGATCCACAGACCGTCGGCCTCTACATCACCGCCTGCGCGTCCGGCAAGGTGACAGGAGACAGGAAGCCTAACTCCGTCTCGACCATCGAGCGCCGTCTTTCTTCGCTGACCTGGAACTATACGCAGCGTGGCCAGCCGCTCGACAGGAAAGACCGCCACATTGCCACCGTGCTGGCCGGCATCCGCAACACCCACGCCTCCCCTCCCCTTCAGAAAGAAGCCATTCTGCCTGAAGACCTGATCGCCATGCTGGAGACGCTTGACCGTGGCACTTTGCGCGGGTTGCGCGATCGCGCCATGCTCTTGCTTGGGTTTGCCGGCGGCCTGCGCCGCTCCGAGATCGTCGGGCTCGATGTTGCCAAGGATCAGACGGAGGATGGCCGCGGCTGGGCCGAGATTTTCGACAAAGGTGCTTTGGTGACATTGCGCGGCAAGACCGGCTGGCGCGAGGTCGAGATCGGTCGTGGCTCCTCGGACGCCACCTGCCCGGTCGTCGCCCTGCAGACCTGGCTGAAATTGGCAGGGATTGGACACGGACCGCTATTTCGACGCGTCACCGGCCAAGGCAAGGCTGTCGGAACCCAGCGATTGAACGATCAGGAGGTGGCGCGGCTGGTCAAGCGCGCGGCGCTCGCTGCCGGCGTGCGTGGTGATCTTTCCGAGGGCGAGCGCGGTCAAAAGTTTTCCGGCCATTCGCTGCGCGCTGGCCTCGCCTCCTCGGCCGAGGTCGACGAGCGCTATGTGCAGAAGCAACTCGGCCACACTAGCGCAGAGATGATCCGCAGGTATCAGCGGAGGCGCGACAGGTTTCGGATCAACCTCACCAAGGCAAGCGGGCTATAAACGCCCCTATAGAGGGAGCCCGCACTACCAAGGGCCAATAACCTCCGTTTTGCGCGATCGCCTTGCTGCTACAATATGTCGATAGATTACGGTTCTATCGACATGATTTGGCAATATGTCGATGCCAAGGACATATCAACCCCGACATGTCGATCGAACAAGGAACCATCGACATGACGTTTCAGGCCGACCGACCTTACAATGGCCTACCTTCCCTGCCCCCAAAGAAGGATGTTGAAACGAAGCCCGTGCTCAAGGCCTGCATAGCGGCGCGCGCGGCCTTGGCAGAGCTCAGGGTATCGGGTCAGCTTATCCCGAACCAAGCAGTCCTCATCAACTCTATCCCGCTCCTAGAAGCCCAGGCAAGTTCCGAAATAGAGAACATCGTCACGACGACGGACCGCTTGTATCGCTTCGCCAATGAAGCCGGAAATCTCGCTGATGCTGCCACGAAGGAGGCGCTGCGCTACGGCACCGCGCTCAATCAGGGCTTCCGAACTCTGCAAGAGCGCCCTGTGACGACGTCAACGGCGGTCGCGGTGTGCCGCACGATCAAGGGCGTCGAACTCGACATTCGGTCGACGCCCGGCAGGTGGTCAACCAGGCGACGGGTGCGGTTGTCTACACCCCGCCCGAGGGACAGAACCTCCTGCGCGACAAGCTGGCGAACTGGGAGCGCTACATCCATGAGGCCGAGGACATCGATCCGTTGATCCGCCTCGCCGTGATGCACTACCAATTCGAGGCCATCCATCCATTTGGCGACGGCAATGGCAGAACCGGCCGCGTGCTGAAGCTGCTCTATCTGGTTGACAAGGGCCTCCTGGACATCCCGGTGCTCTATCTAAGCCGCTATATCATCCGAAACAAAGGAGCCTACTACGATCGCCTTCTCGCCGTGACGACGGAGGGCGCGTGGGAAAGTTGGATCCTCTACATGCTCGCCGCACGGAGACGGCTGGCTGGTCAACTGCCCGTATACACGCGATCCGCGACCTACGAGACCGCCGAGCGCTTGCGGCGAGACCTCCCGAAGATCTACTCCCGAGAGCTTGCCGAGATAATCTTCGTCAATCCGTACTGCCGGATCGGCGATCACGAGAACCTCTATATCAATCCGGCCTTGCTGGCGCTTCTCACCGAGCGCCAGCCGGCGCAAGGCGGCCAGTGAAGCCCTCACCTTCCTACCGGCACTAAACCGCCCGTCTGTGGCGCGATCAAACCGAAGACGGTCGCGGCTGGATTGAATTTTTCCCGCTGCATCGCGCATGATCCCCTTTTCCGCCGCGCCACCGCGCAGGGCAAAGCGGTGGGCACCGAGCGGCTCAACGATCAGGAGGTGGCGCGGCTGGTCAAACGCGCAGCCTTGGCGGCCGGCGTGCGCGGTGATTTTTCCGAGGGCGAGCGCGGCCAGAGTTTTCTGGCCATTCGCTGCGCGCAGGCCTCGCTTCCTGAACGCTATAGGCAGAGGCAGCTTGGTCACGCCTCGGCCGAGACACCGTTTTCGGGTCAACCTCACCAAGGCGTCGGGATTGGAGAGTGACGAAGCCCACCTCTTCTGAAAGGCATACTTCTCCCGAATTCGGACGTTGCGGGCGTCGACGCTGACCAATTTCGTCAGTCCGTCCTTGCAAATCAGGAATTGCACTCCATAATTGCTAGGATGATAAAGCGCCGGATCGAAACGCAACTCGCCGAATTGATAGACACTACCCCTGCGGTGGCACTGATTGGGCCGCGCCAGGTCGGCAAGACTACGCTCGCGCTCGAAATAGCCGAGACACGGCCGTCGATCTATCTCGATCTCGAGTCCGATGCGGACAGAGCTAAGCTCGCGGAGCCGGAACTCTACCTTGCCGAACATGAGGGCGAGTTGGTGATCCTCGATGAGGTCCATCGGCTTCCAAACCTGTTCCAGAATCTTCGTGGCTTGATCGACCGCGGTCGCCGCAGCGGCAAGAAGACCGGGCGCTTTCTGCTGCTGGGGTCCGCTTCCATCGATCTCCTCAGGCAGACCGGCGAGACGCTCGCCGGCCGCATCGCCTATCTTGAAATGCATCCGATTGACGGACTGGAGGTGCCGGCCGAACAGTTGAACCCCCTGTGGGTGCGCGGCGGCTTTCCCGACAGCTTTCTGGCTACGAGCGACCGCGCCAGTCAGCGGTGGCGGCAGGACTTTATCCGCACCTACCTTGAGCGCGATATCCCGCTGCTCGGGCCTCGCATTCCGGCCGAAACGCTGCGCCGCTTCTGGACCATGCTGGCACATCATCAATCAGGGCTCCTCAACGCGGCCGAATTTGCCCGCGCCCTCGGTGTCGACGGCAAGACTATCGCTTCCTATCTGGACCTGTTGGTTGACCTGTTGCTGGTGCGCAGGCTTGAGCCGTGGCATGCAAATGTCGGGAAACGTCTAGTCAAGTCGCCGCGGGTTTACGTGCGCGACAGCGGCATTGCTCATACGCTGCTTGGACTGACAACCCTTGAGGACGTTCTCGCTCATCCCGTTGCCGGCGCCAGCTGGGAAGGGTTTGTCATTGAGACACTGATTGCGGCCGCCCCATCCGGCACGGACGCCAACTTCTATCGCACATCCGCCGGCGCCGAAATCGACCTGCTAATGACACCTCAAGGCAGCCAGCCCTGGGCGATCGAAATCAAGCGCAGCCTGACGCCAAAAGTGGAGAAGGGCTTTCATCTGGCGTGCGAGGACGTAGATCCAATCCGTCGCCTCGTTGTCTATCCGGGAGCAGAGCGCTTTCCGTTGAAACATGACGTCGAGGCAGTACCGCTTCATATCCTTGCGAAAATGCTGGTCGAACTTGGCTGATAGGCTCGTCGGCCCTCCCCTTACGACCCGCCCCATCCGGCACTCACTCTGCAGCTGACCCAGGTCTTGTTAAAGCGTTAGTCGCGGCCTGGCCTGCGCCTCAGTGCGATGAGCATTAGTCCGTCAGGCTTGTCGTGTCCCATGACCTCGATCGCTCCTGACCTCGATCGCTTCCTGCCATGCACTTTGCTTGTGTCGATAAACGGCTGGACGAGAGCCGCAGCATTCGTCGGGCTGGTCAATCGCCGAACAGGTGCAGGATAAGGCGATCCCCGAGGCCAAGATGCTACTACTCATCGTGGCCGACCAGTTTTGGATCGACTACAGCGCGCATGTCCTTGAAACGTGTCTTCACTCACATCGCCCGGCCTTGCTGAGGTCTATTGCTAGGCGATGCCCCAGCACGTGGCCCCGGCCGCGGCATAGGCCGCGCGTCATGCCGAACTGCGCCCGATCGGAGTCAAGGGTTCTCGCGCCTCGTCGCGATCGTGCTGGTCGGCCATCGCTTTAAAACTCGCTCCCCAATTCACCCATGACCAGTTCAAAAGGAGCCTGACTGCCGTCGGCGGGAACGCCTCCCCTGCGCCCGTTCGCAATTGCAACCTTTTTGCCCGCTGACGAACGCGATTTTACTGCCGTAAATAATGGTCTTTGTGGCAGGGAAAACATGCATTTAGCCAGCCGGGTGGGAGAGTTCTTGCTTCGAAGGACGAGCCGCCGCTATCGGGACGATATCAGTATTCGCCAGTAAGAATGCCGGCAGGTGCCGTTAACCTTCTGTTAACCTAAAACTTCTTGCCGGGCTTTCCGAATCGGAGCTTAATGGCGCTTGTTGAATAGTTTCATCGCAAAAAGCGCCAATTCGGGTTTCGACGAGAATGAATATCGCCATGCGGCTACCAAGCTTCGAGTTCGACGACAAGATTCTCGAGCAGGGTGCTGAGATATCGCGACGCCTCAATCAGCTTCGCATGGAGAAATTTCCACCCAATGCGACGAAGACACTGCGTCCATTTTCGATGGCGGAAGTCGCCCACTATCTTGGTGTATCGCAAAACAATCTGAAGCGGCTTCACCTCGAAGGCAAGGGACCTTTGCCTGACCAGGTCCCTTCCGGCCGACGCTCCTACACGGCCGCACAGATGCTCGAACTTCGCCATTTCCTGGACCAGCACGGCAGGACCGAGGTCAAGAAGTATGTTCCGCATCGCAAGCCTGGAGACAAGCTCCAGGTGGTTGCTGTCGTCAACTTCAAGGGCGGTAGCGGCAAGACAACGACTGCCGCCCACCTCGCCCAGCACTTGGCTCTGACCGGCCACCGTGTCCTTGCAATCGATCTCGACCCGCAAGCTTCGCTCTCCGCCCTGCATGGCTTCCAGCCCGAACTCGATCAGAACCTCTCGCTCTATGAGGCGATCCGTTACGATGACAAGCGCCTACCGATCTCCGACGTGATCGTGCCGACGAACTTTCCGAGCCTGGATATCATTCCGGCCAATCTCGAGCTGCAAGAGTATGAGTACGACACGCCGCTCGCCATGCAGGATAAATCGTCCAGTGCTGGCCGTCAGTTCTTCACCAGGATCGCAAAGGCGCTGTCCGAGGTCGACGACCGTTACGACGTCGTTGTAGTCGATTGCCCGCCCCAGCTCGGCTATCTGACCTTGACGGCCATGTCGGCGGCGACGTCCGTTCTCATCACCGTTCATCCTCAAATGCTCGACCTGATGTCGATGAGCCAGTTCCTGTTGATGCTCGGCGGAATTTTGAAAACCATCAAAGCCGCCGGTGCGGCGATCGAGCTCGATTGGTTTCGCTACCTGATCACGCGGTACGAACCGACAGACATTCCGCAAGCGCAGATGGTCGGCTTCATGCAGTCGATGCTTGCCGGCCAGATCCTCGAGAATCCCATGCTCAAGTCGACGGCGATTTCGGATGCGGGTCTGACGAAACAGACGCTCTACGAAGTCGAGAGATCGTCCTTTACCCGCTCTACCTATGACCGGGCGCTTGAATCGCTGGACGCAGTGAACGCGGAGATCACGGCTCTTGTCCATCGCGCCTGGGGGCGGTCATGACAGCGCGGTTTACGGCAGTAAAAAGTGGAAATTTTGATCGTGAAATCAGTCGACTAACCGCGAATCGGAGCGATTGAATGGCACGCAAGGACATTTTCGGCAGTGTCATGGGTCCCGCAACGGCAATTGCCGATGGCCAGGACGTCTCCGGCTACGCCGTTCGTGGCGCATCACGGTCGATCATACAGTCCTTCGAGGAGCTCTCGAAGAGTTCAGTCGTCGATCTCGATCCGGCTCTGGTCGACACGTCATTCGTCTCGGACCGTATGGACGATGACGATGATGCGTTTCAGGAGTTGCTGACGGCAATTCGTGAACGAGGACAGGATTCTCCGATCCTGGTCCGACCTCACCCTGAGACTCCGGGACGCTTTCAAACGGTCTTTGGCCATAGGCGCGTCAGGGTTGCCCGGCAGTTGGAAAGGCCTGTACGCGCTGTCGTCAAGAAGATGGACGATAGGGACCATGTCATCGCCCAAGGCCAGGAGAACGCCGCCAGAGTCGATCTGTCCTTCATCGAGCGGACGCTTTTTGCAGACCGCGTTCTCAAGCGAGGCCATTCGCCTGACACGGTGAAATCAGCTCTTGCGCTCGACGACACGACCTTCTCGAAGATGCGTTCTGTGATCAGCAACATTCCAGAGCAGGTCATTTTTGCGGTGGGCGCGGCCAAAGGCATTGGCCGCGACCGCTGGTGGCAGCTTGCCAAGCTCATGGAGCATCCTGGTGCCGCGGCGAGGGCAGCGGAGTGCGTGGCAATCGCCGATTTCGCGCAGCCCGGTAGTGAGGCCCGTTTTGCCCGTCTGTTCGACTTTGTGAGCGCCCCGGTGAAGCCCCCGCGGGCGCCATCGAAGCCCCAGGAGCGGGCCTGGGCACCCCAGGACAAATCGGTTCGCGCTAAGATCACCGACACGGGAAAAGTGTTTACGCTTGCCTTGAAGTCCAAGGAAGCGTCGCCCTTCGGCACATTCATTGCCGGCAAACTCGATGAGCTTTTCGAGGCTTTTCGGGAGTCGGAAATGGCGAAGAAAACAGGAGACTAAACCGCAAAAGAAAAAGGCCCCCGAACGTCACCGTCGCGGAAGCCCTTCTCAAGTCTGTAGCAAGCTGAGAATCGCACTTCCTCGAATCACTGTCAAGAGTCGTGGCGTCGTTTCGGCGAGCGGATTTCTTTTGCCTGATTGAAAGGTGAGGGAAATGGAGAGTGGGTATGGAACGACGCCCTTTGGGCGGCGGCCGATGACGCTTGCGCTGGTGCAAGCGAACGCGGCATCGCGAGAGATTCCTGATGGAGCTCTCGTCGAGAAGTGGCAGGTCTATCGTTGGTTGTGCGAGGGCAGGGCCGTCGTAGGTGTGGGAGATCGCGCTCTGGCCGTGCTGAGCGGGCTTTTGTCGTTCTATCCCGACGACCAGATCAGCGAGGAAAACGGCCTGATGGTCTTTCCCTCGAACGCGCAGTTGTCACTGCGCACACACGGTATGCCCAGTTCCACATTGCGGCGACATCTGGCTGAGCTGGTGAGTTGCGGCCTGATCATCCGTCGGGACAGTCCAAACGGCAAAAGGTTCGCCCGGAAAGGGAAGGGTGGCGCCATTGAGGAGGCGTTCGGATTCTCACTGGCGCCGCTGCTGACGCGGGCCGTTGAGTTTCAGCATGCTGCCGAACAGGTGCGCGCCGACAGCCATGCGCTCCGGTTAATGAGGGAGCGGATCACGCTTCATCGTCGCGACATCCACAAGCTTGTCGAGGCTGCGATCGCGGAGGGCGTTCCTGGCGACTGGGGAGCCATGTGGAGACGGTTCAGGGCCATTGTAGATGCAATTCCGCGGCGGGCAGGGCTATGCGAATTGGAGGCAATCGTTGCCGAGCTGACGAGACTTCATGACGAAGTGGACATGATGTTGGAAAACTTCATGAATTCCACGAAACCTAGCGCCAATGAGTCCCAAAATGAGCGGCAGCAATCTGATTCAAACACAGACTCCACTTTTGTATTTGAACCGGCTTTCGAGAAAAGCAGGGCGGCGGTCGAACCAAGGCGGGCAGACGACGCGAAACCGAAAAGCTATCCGATAGGACTTGTGCTGAAAGCCTGCCCCGAAATTTCAGACTATGCCGTGCACGGCATCGGAAACTGGCGCGATTTGATGATCACCGCCGTCCAGGTACGAGGCTACCTTGGTATTTCGCCCTCGGCATACGAGGAGGCTTGCCATGTGATGGGCCAGGAGACCGCCGCCATCGTGATTGCCTGCATCTTGCAAAGGGCACAGCACATCAACTCGGCCGGCGGTTATCTGCGGGTTCTAACCGAAAAGGCGAGGGCAGGGGAGTTTTCGGTCGGGCCTATGCTGATGGCGGCGTTGAAGGCGAACGGTGTGACGGCAAAGATGACTGGGTAACCGTTGGCGGATCGGTTCGCGCTGATGCGGGGCTTGCATGGCGCATCATGTGAGGCGATATTTTGCCTCACATGGAATGGAGAGTGAAATGCTGGCGTTTGGAAATGTCGCCGACGTGTTGGGGCTGCCCGTTAAGGAGGTGGCGTCACGGTCGCCTTTCGGGCTGATCTCCCGGATCGAGAATGGACTTCCCATCGGCGCGCTCGAGCGCGTTGCGCAGCTTCTGGCGCCTGGCGATGCTCAGTTCAAATACCGGCTGATCCCCAAGGCGACCTACGAGCGGCGCAAGGCGGTACATCGTCTCTCGTCGGACGAGGGCACACGATTGGCCCGCGTGGCGCGCGTCTGGAGTCTTGCTGTCGATGTCTGGCACAACGAAGAGGAAGCACGTGGTTTCTTGTTTCGGCCGCACCCGATGATTGAGGACAAGCGACCGATCGACGTCGTTATCCTGAGCGAGTTCGGCGCCGAAATGGTGGTCGATATCCTCGGAGGTCTGAAGTACGGCAGCGCTGCGTGACGGCGCAGACTCCCGATCGCACGCTATCGTCCTTTCGCATCGGCGATCCGGCCGGCACCTCCCGATCTACGACGCGACCGGCTCGACAATCGCGCCAGGGCGATGGAACACGCCCGGAAGTCCTATCATCTACACCAGCGAGCACTATTCGACGGCCTTGTTGGAAAAGCTGGTGCATGGCAGCGGCCGACTGCCGCCCAACCAGCATTACATCGAAATCACAATTCCGCGCGGGCTGAGCTATGAGGTCTTTTCCCAGCCGTCACTGCCCGGCTGGGACACGATGCCGGCGACGGTGAGCAAGGGATTTGGCGAAACCTGGTGTTTAGAACGGCGCAGCGTCATTCTGCTGGTGCCGAGTGCCGTGGCGCGTCTCGATTGCAATGTGCTGATCAATCCGGCGCATCCGGAGTTTTCAAGGATCCAGACAAGTCTGCACCAGCCCGTCTACTGGGACAGGCGGCTGTTTGGCGCGTAACGGGGAGGGGCTTTGTGTCGCCTACAACCCCGAGGCCTTGGTGAGATTGACGCGGAACCGGTCACGTCGGCGCTGGTATTTCCGCGTCATCTCGGCCGAGGCATGGCCGAGCTGCTTTTGCACATAGCGCCATCGACCTCGAGAACATGCCTTGCGGCGTCGACGTATCGATCGGATCGCGGAGCGAGCGGAAATGCACGCCGCGCGTCTCAAGCTGCTCGATGACCTCCAACAGATGGCTGACCGACCGGGCGAGGCGGTCGAGCCGCACGAGGACGAGAACGTCGCCGGCGGCGATCTCACACATCAGCTTCGCCAGCACCGGCCGGGAGCGAGAGGCGCCGGAACCATGTTCCTGGTGAACCATATGACAGCCGGTGGCGTTGAGCTCGTCGACCTAGGCGTCATTGAGTTGGTCTTCGGTGGAGACCCGTGCATAGCCGATCAAGGGGGGCGAGGAAGGGTGTGAGCTGTCTGCGTGACTTGGCCCTGCGGCGTATTTTGGGTCGATTTTTGCAAAGTTGCAATGTGTCAGAAAAGGAACGTTTGAGGCGAGTGTCGCGACACACGCCTTGACTTTTCCCTTTGCGTAAGCCATTTACTAACCCATTGGGTTATAGGAGTAGTATGCAGACTGTCGCCGAGACGCCGCTCTTCATCAAGCAGGCCACTGAACTTTTCACCGAAGAGGAGCGCTCGGAACTGATCGATTTCCTGGCGGCCAACCCCCAGGCGGGCGATGAAATTCCCGGTGCGGGTGGTGTTCGCAAGTTGCGTTTCGGCGCCAAGGGAAAGGGCAAACGCGGTGGAGCCCGCGTGATTTACTACTGGTACAGCGAGGAGGCGCCAATCTATGCGCTTCTGGCGTATGGAAAGAACGAGAAGACCGACTTGAAGCCGGAAGAGGCCAAGGCCGTAGCCGCGTTCGCGAAAGCGATCAAGGCAGCGAACAGGAGCAAGATATGAGCGAGATGACGAAGTTTGGAGCGGACCTGATCCAGGCGATGTCCGAGGCGCTGGCTCACGCTCAGGGCAAGGACGTTCCGGGAATGCAGGTCCATGCGGTTGATGTCGGCACAGTTGATGCGAAGGCGATCCGCAAGAGGCTGGACCTTACACAGGACCAGATGGCGACCGTGCTCGGAACCAGTCCGTCCGGCTACAAGAAATGGGAGCAGGGGACGAGGCAGCCCAGCGGCGCTGCGCGCACGCTGCTCCGGATCATGGAACGGGAGCCGGAAGCTGTGCTGCGAGCCCTGTCTAGGGAAGTTGCTGAGAGCGACGAAACGCGCGCTTCACCTGCGGCATCTCACTGACAGGAACATCAATCGGCTCGGTCCTATGTGATCACAGCGCGGCCCGTCCGTGGGTCCGTTCCGCGTCATTGTGATGCTGAACGGCGGTGCTGCGACTGCTGCATGCTTCGCGCAGCCTCAGCGAGATTGCCGGAGTGCAGGCTGTGGGCGGAGAAACATTTTCGGATCGAGCCCGGCCTCGGCAACGCGGCGTGAGGTGTCGCGCGACGCTTTCGGGGGCGATATCAGTCACCGACCTCGATCGAATTGTGATCGCACCACGTCCTCAACGCTCTTTCTTCCGCATTCGCTTCGAAAGCGTACCACCGATCGAGTGCACCCCTTCGCTGCAACAGATCCTTGAATCTTGCGTACGCGCCTCTTTTGCTGAAGATTTCTTGAACGTCACCGACGTTGTCAGGCAGAAATTGGCGTGCGAAGTCCAGTGCGAGCGGCTTGCCCAGGTCGAGTTCTTTCTTGTCAGGTATTTGGGCGTATTTGTCGCTGTCGTCGATATCATCCGGCAATTCGTCCAAATCACCCGTGAATTCGGAATGCCAGTAGAGCGTGCCTGACTGCTTGCACAGAAAGGCCTGATGTTCTCCCGTGCCCCCAGAACTGACGAATTCGAAAGCCAACAGTATGTCTTTAAAGCTGACGGGCATTGTCGTTCGGCGTCCTATATAGATGCCAACGCATCAGAGGTCGGTACCACGAGCTGTTCTCGATAGTGCCCCGCCGCATGGTGTACCCGGCGGTGACGAAGTCGCCCGCGAGCGCGCTCTCAGCAACGCTGTAGCGAGCGGCGTAGCGGGGGCATCGATGTTCGCTGGCAAGGTCGAGTTGCTCACACCAACCTGATTCGAAGGACCCACCGATGACCGACGACATGATGAACCGCCGCACGCTCGTGGTGAAGACCCCTGACGCTGATCTTTTGCGCGAGATTATGGACTTTGCCGCCGAGCGGCGACGGCGCCGCAACCGGCGGTCCGGGTTCCTAAACGATGATTCTTGCTGCCCTTCCGAGCGTTCGTTCGGCCTCGTTGTAGTAGTTGGAAGCCTGCTGCACGGAACGATGCTGCGACTGCTGCATGGCTTCCTGCAGCGGAATGCCGCGACGGGCGGTTTCAGTGAGATATCCGGAGCGCAGGCCATGGGCGGAAAACGCCGCCGGGTCGAGTCCGGCCTCGGCGACGCGGCGCTTCAGGATCAGATTGACGGCCTGCGGCGTGAGCGCGCGTTTTTCGAGATTGCCCCAACGGTCGATGCCGCGGAAGACGGCGCCCTCGGTGACCTCGGCGCGTTCGAGCCACGATTGCAGAACCGTCACCGGCCGGCCGACGAGCAGCACGAAAGCGTCGCTGTCGGCCTGTGTCGTCTTGGTCCGACCGAGTCGGATCGACAGGCACGGCAGTTTGTCGCCGTCGGGATTCTTTGGATCGGCCGGAACGGGCTCTTCCTCGACCAGTTGTTCGACGCGGAGAGCAGAAATCTCGCTGCGGCGGCGGCCGCCGGAGGCAAAGGCGGTGATGAGAAGGGCGCGGTCGCGTAGGTCGACGAGACGGTCGCCGGCGCAGGCTTTCAGGAGGGCGGTCAAAATATCGGCGGTCACCGCCTTCTTGCTCTTGCGGCCGCGCGGACGGGCGCTGGCGCGCACCGCCAGCTTTATTGCGCTTTGCAGCCCCGGCGCGTTGAAGTTTCCGACAAGTCCGCGCCATTTGGTCAAGGTGGACCAGCTCGACAGGCGTCGGCGCACTGTGGCGGGCGCGTGTGGTCCGTCGCTGCGCAAAAGCCGCTGGGATTTCAGCGTCGCCGCAACGTCTTCGGGCATGCCGTGCGCTGGATCGGTCTCGTGTTTCGCGAAATCCCACAAATGGTGGGCGACGAATTTTATCAAAAACGCCTCCGGCGCTGGCCAGGGCAGCGGCTGTCCAGTCGCGGCGAGCGCCCAGGCCTCGAGATAGCCGAGGTCGGAGGCCAGCGCCCGCAGAGAATTTGCGCCGATGCCTTCTTTCGCCAGGTGGCGCAGGGTGGCGACGTCGTCATCGGTCAAAAGCCCGGCCAGAAAATCGCGACGGTCGAAGGGCAGCACGGAATCGAGCGCGTCGAGGGCTTCGGCCCGTCTCGCGACGATTTCAGCAGTCTTGGCGTTGGCAAGCTGCCCTGTCACTGGCTCGTTTCCCTCTGGTTAGCCGCCGATACTTGCGGAAAGCCCGTAAAGCCCGTATATTCCGGAACAAAGGAGTCTCGCCGATGACCACCACCGTCACCGCCGCCGCTGTCTCGAAAAACTTCGGCGCCTATCAGGATGCCGCCGTCCGTGATCCGGTCATTATCACCAAGAACGGCCGCCCGCGCACCGTGCTGCTGGCCTACGAGGATTTTGTCCGCCTGTCGAAGCGCGACCGGCGGGTCGAACTGACAGCGGAGCTCGGCGCGGACGAGATCGCCGCGGTCGAGGCCTCCGAAATGGAGCCGGGTCTTGACCATCTCAACGACGAACTCTCTGGGTCAAAACCCGCCGGCGCAAAAAGCCTGACGGCAAAAAATGCTGCCGGCTGAAATCAAGGTCGGCCACGTCTTCCGTTATTCCTATCTCTGGCATTGGCAGCACCGCGAGGGCCGCGAGGAAGGCGACAAGGACCGGCCCTGCCTGGTGCTGGCGCTGGTCGCCATGCAGGAGGACGGCTCGCCGGTCGTCCGGGTCCTGCCTATCACCCATACGCCGCCGTCCGATCCCGATGATGCCATCGAGATCCCGGCTGCGGTCAAGCTGCGCTTGCGGCTTGACGGCGAGCGGTCGTGGATCGTTTTGACGGAAAGCAACCGGTTCGCCTGGCCGGGGCCCGACGTCCGGCCGCTGGAGACGGAGAGCGGCTATTACGGGCCGCTGCCGCCGGCGTTGTTTGCCGCGGTCAAGCGCCGGTTTGTCGCCATCGCGACAGGCCAGGCGCACACGAGCACGCCGCGCACGGCGTAACAAGGCAGTCTCCATCAAGACGTCTTCCAGGCGGGTTTCTGCGGCCTTCGCGGCGAGCTTTGCGCCGAATCTAGCGCCTTTTGGCGGTCAAATCCATCACTATCGATAAGAGGTCATTATCGATAGTTAGAAGCGTCCTAGAGAAAACCCCCACCAAGTCAACCTAAATGCCGGATAGCTTGACTGTCGCGAATCAGCCATCATGAAAACAATGGCTTACGACATTGGCTCTTTGTCCCTGGACATCCTCATCGCGCCCGTCGCGAAGGCGACCGAGGCTTTGGCGCGGCTCGACGAGCGGCTGGCCCGCTCACCGGTCCGCGACGGTTTTGTCGAGCGCCAGCACTTCGCCGACGCGGCTGCCGCGCTCTGGCTCGCGGGCGAACTCGTCCACGTTGAAGACCTCGTCCTGCACGACGCCCATATGGACATTCGGACCCCGACCCACGAACTCACCCGCGCACATGCGGTGCTGCGAACCCGACGCCGAATTTTTGCACAGAAGCCGGACTGGGCGCTCAGCCGCGAGGGTTTTTTGGCGCTGACCGGCCGGGGCGGCGCGACGCCGGCATCGGGGCCGAAAAGCCGGGAAGGGGAGGGGGCTGGAACAGCCTCTGTTGATCCCGAGGTTCGCGATGACGCTGAGGACGATCTCCTGGCCGAAGAATTTGCCGAGATCGATGCTGTCCTGGCGCGCTCGTCGAAGATTCTGAGCGGCGCCGGCGAGCCGGGGAAAGCGGCGCGCCCCGACGACCGGCCGGAGCCGCAAAACGGCCTGATCTACGATCTCGACTGGAATGAAGAAGAGCGGCTGGCCGAATGGCAGGTTGTTGTCGCCGGGACGCGCGATCTGCCGGTCATCCTGCGAGCGGCGATCCTGCTTGAGGCCTGGTCCGAAATCGAGGTGCTGCAGCATGCAGCCTGGCTCGGGCCCCTGCTGGTGGCCGCGCTGCTGCGGCAGGACGGTCTTGCCGCCAACCATCTCGCCTGCCTGCATCTCGGTGCCAAAAACATTCCGCGCGAGCGGCGGCGGGCGCGCAATCGGTCCGAGCGGTTGCTGGCCTGCCTCGATGCCATCCACGACGCCGCGCTGGTCGGCCTGAAGGAACACGATCGGCTGGTGCTGGCAAAAAGCCAGATGGAGCGAAAACTCCGCGACCGCCGCGCCAGCTCCAAACTGTCCGACGTGGTCGAACTGGTGCTGTCGCGGCCGCTCGTCTCGGCAGGCATGATCCAGGAGCGGCTAAAAGTGACAAAACAGGGGGCGCTCAACCTGGTCGGCGAGCTCGGGCTGCGCGAGATGACGGGCAGGGGAAGGTTTCGGGCATGGGGAATTGTTTAGTCCGCAGCCATTCGCTACTAACTTTACGAAATTATCGAACTTGACGAACTTGCGATCTGTAACCATATTGGTGACAGCAGGAGGTTCTCATCATGGCCGCTCCAAAACGCAGCAATCATAGCGGGACCGCATCCCATGCGGGAGTCGCCGCTCTGAGTTTCACCACGAAGCTTCCGGCACAGGCCCACTTCAAAAAGGTGCTGCTCGAACGCTATCAGGAAGCGATCGCACGCAGCAGCAAGATCGGCCACCGCGTATCGTTCCGGGTAGAGGTCGATCCGGCGGCCGATGCGCAGACGATCACGCCAGTCGAGGAGCAACCGGTCGATACCTTTCCCGTCGAGGACACGGGCAAGCCAGACGCTGAACTTGAAGCGGCGGTTGCCGCGGCGCGCGAACGTGGCCGCAAGCGCGTCGCCGAAATTGTCGCCGGCGAGGAGATGCTGAGTGCTGAAGCCTTCGCCAAGTTGCTTGGCACCTCGCGGGTGACAGTCAACGCCAAGCGGCAGAGTGGGCAGGTGCTCGGGATCGACGGCGCCAAGCGCGGCTTTCGCTTTCCTGTGTGGCAACTCGACAAGGACGGTCGTCCCTTCGGCGCGTTGCCGGCGCTCCATGCCATGTTGGGCAACAGTGCCTGGGCCGTCTATCGGTTTCTGGAGTCGCGCCACGGCGGGCTCGATGGGCGGACGGGTCTTCGAGCCCTTCAGCAAGGCGACGATGCCGCGGTGCTGGCCGCGGCCGAAGGTATGGCCAGGGGTGATTTCGACTGAATGCCCGGCGTTCCTCCTCCTCCCGATTTCGGGCGTGCAAACCTCGAAATCGAGACCATATCGCCGGGACGGACATTCGGCCGGATCTACTGGAGCACCTATCCCGATCCGTTGGGGTACGGGAAGTCGCCGAGCCGATTCAGCGATCCTCGACGCCGCGTTGACGCCAATCGGTTTGGCGTTCTTTACCTCGGTGACTCCCTGAAGGTGTGCTTTCTCGAGACCGTGCTCCGCGACCGCCGCGAAGGAATCCTTGACGATCTTCCGGTGGAAGAGGTGGAACTGACGCGACGGCGCTATGCGGAGATCGCGACCACGGCGGACCTACGCCTGGTCGACCTCAGAGGCGACAATGCCGTTCGGATGGGTGTGCCGACCGATGTCGTTCGGGCACAGCGCCAGAACCTGGCACGCCGGTGGTCACTGGCGTTTCACGAGCACCCATCTGAGCCTGACGGGGTCATTTACCCCTCGCGCGCTCAACGGGGCGACCAATCTCGCCATCTACGACCGGGCGATACTGAAGCTTCAGCCGAAGCGCGTTTTGACACTTCTCGGCGCGCAGGGGCTGGCTCAGGTTCTGGAGGATTTCAGGGTGGGGTTGGTGTGAAGATGCAGCACGTATCCGTATCGCTTGACGAAGATGGCTGTAGCGCCAGAATCGTCCACTAAGCCGGAGCAACGCAACGACCGGTGTGGGGCCGATTGCAGTCTGGCGGGTTTCAGCCCGCCTTCGCGGTAAGCTGCCTTTTTCAGCAACCGACCCCATTTCAGCCGTTAGCGCATCGCTTCCGCAATGGCGGCTTCTTGCCCAAAGCGTTCGGCCACTGATCTCGCCAGCTTGCTTTGGCAACCCTCTACGGTTGGCAGACTACGGAACCGGTAGCGCCAACCTCGGTGCAAGCCGAGAAAAAAGATTGCAGGAGCCAGTACAATTGAACGAAGGTATGGCTCGGCCTTTGCCCAGCCTGCATCGCAGCGAAGGCGTCCGCGACCGCTTGCTTGCTAAGCGAGGATGTCACGATGACGGCACGCCGCAACGCATCCGGCGCTGTCCTAGCACTCGTAAACGTGTCGGCCAAGTTTGCTCCATTTGACCGCACGGTTTTCGGAATCTGTGTTGCCTGCCCTGGGCCGTTGTACGTCCCGCCCCACCCTTGGATTTTTGCGGCCATTCGTTCCTCTGGAAAACTCATGTTTCCGAGGTTTTTGATCGCCTGGCTAACGGCCACATGGAACGACGCTGCACTTACTTCGAGCGCACCATGCTTAGCATGGTAAAAGGAAATCTGCGTTAGACCCCCTATTTCTTTGATCCCGACGAAATCCGCCCATTCGTCGCCCAGATCATCGCAAACGAGCGTCGTGTCTGTCGCAGCAATATGGTCGACGACGGCGCCAAAGGTTGATGCCGCATCAAAGGCCGTCTGCCCCGCAACGAAGTTGCCCTTTTCGCTTGTTACAGTTTGAAGCGAGGCATCCGCGTGCAGGTAACGCAGGAATGATGCTCCACCGTCAAGCATGGTCTCGTCTCGAAAAACCTGGCCGTCAATGTAAGACAGGCGCACGTCATCAAACAGAACGACGAAAGCGTTCTCCTCATCCAGATACTGCTGCAGGGACCGACGATCTGGATCTCCCCCTAAGGGCATTTCGAGCGCCTCAATCTCGATTTCATCAGCCCCACCAAGCGTGAGGGAACGAAGGGCGATCCTGCTCTTGTTTAGGCTGATTGCTGCCGCGTCATCGTTGGTACCAGGCAATTTTGCCGATCGACGCTTTCCACCGTCCTCGATGGTGAGGGCGTGCTCCAACTTAGCGGTCAGATCACCCAACTCGGAGGCTGTCAGTGCAAAGACTTCGTCTCCCACGCGCACGAGCCGGATTATCGCATTGTCACCTACGACAGCATCGGTCAGCTTGTTCGTGTCTATGGCAAGCGTGATCGGCTGTGACGACGAAAGCGCGTCTGCAAGCGACATCGGTCGTGCAAAGGTGCGGATAAATGGGGACACATCGGCGGGTTCGGTTCGCAGTGCGTCGATGACGCCGGTGGCGAACTCTACAAGTTCAGGCTGCCCGACGCGATCTGAACGCACGCCAATCCTTCCGGTGCTGGGTGTGGCAGTGCTTTGGACGCCATCCGTTGTCACCGAGTATGTTTGGGGAGCGTACCTACGACTTCCCGCAGGACCTACGACGTTCGCGAGGTTCGGGGCCTCAAGCGTCTTGTTGCGCATAACGTACTGAGACACCGACATGTTGCGCATGCGCATCTTGTGAAAGACGGCATTCTCCGTCGCGATCGCACCTTCCACGCGACTAATCGGAACAGGTGCAAAGTGGGTCGACTTGAATGCAGCTGGGAGGCCAATGCGCGAGGAGAACACTGAAAAATGGTTTTCGTATTCGATAAGCATTAGATAGCCGCAGAGCGTCTCTTTAATGCCGGACGTACTGTCTAGGAAGGCAGGCGGCGCCTCGAACATAAAGCAGATCGCCGACCATCGCGCATTTCCGAGAACTTCTCGCGTGTGCTTGAAAATGTTGTGGGCCTTGACCCCATAAGTGGCCCGGAGTGTTGTGAAGACGGATTCAACCGCTTTGTCGGACAGCTTTTTGCGCGCCTTGAAAAAGGTGGCTGCCTTTGCAACTGCCAAATCTTCGATCATCGCGAGCCCCCGAACGCTGATCTTAACCGGTCGAGTCTTATAGTATTAGCCATGAAATGCTGCGTGAATAGAGACAAAGAACCCTCATGCGCACCAATCAGACCAAGAGACGAGCTTTGTCCCTGGAGCGCCGCTACGCGCGGCGTTGAGCGGAAGGCTGGGCAGTGCACACCCGGAAGGGCTTCGTGTATCTTGAGTGATCATTTTGGGTTCCCCGTCCGGGACGGCATGGAAGCGGCTCACAGATCAACAAATGAACAAGACTTCTTATGGCACTTCCGATGACGATACCTGGAGCCTGGCGTGCCAGTGCGCCGATGTCCACATTTGTGCAGATATAGCTCGGACCTATGGCTTGAGAGCGCTGGTGGAATCCTTCTTCGATCTGCTCCGGGGGCAGATATCCGACGAGCTATTTGCCCAAGCGCTGGAGTTCAGGCGCCGAACTTTCGACGGTGAGGAATTCCACCGACGCTGTCGGCAGGTCCGGTCGCAACGCGAGCAGCGAGCTGCGCACCTCGCTGCTCAGACAGCTCGCTTGCCATCCTGCCACCCACGAGCATGGAAGCGCGACGTAGCGAAGTATGTGCTCGGACATCATCGATATCAGCTCCCAGTGGGACAGGGCGGCTTCAACGTCGGCACCCTTCGGGATCTTGGACGGAACGAGGCGATGTGGCGGGCGTCCTTAGCTTTCGATGCCATACCCTCGGCCGAATTCATGTATGTTTACGACTGCGGCTCGGATCCGATCGCGGGTGTGATCCAGTCGGTGCGGTCCATCGTGGCCCGACGCCCATCGCGGCGGCTCGATATGCTTTTCGTGTCGCATTTCGACCGCGATCATATCTGTGGCATTCCTCATCTTCTGCACGAGAAGAGAGGCCTTCGGGTCGATACAATCGTAATGCCGTATCTGGACGACATCGATCGGATAATCGCTTTCGGGAGAAGCGGGGCGACAAGCGGCGAACGCAGTGCGGAACGCTTCCAGGAAGATGCGGTCGTGGATCCCGTCGGCACCATGGCGCGGTTCGGGCCGCGGCAGATCATCATGATAATGCCGGAAGACGAGGACGAAGGTGGTTCGGGCTTCTTCGAGTTACCGCCCGCGGAGCCTCCTCGTTCCGGGCCGGATGGTATGCCATGGCAAGGCAAGGATTCGACAGGCTGGCGAAGTGACCCGCCTCCTGCGCGCCGGACGCCCGAGGGAGCGACCGTCGTGCAGCATATCGAATTCGATGTTGCCGCGGGCACCGAAGGTGGATGGTGCTTGAAGCCCCACGTGAAGCGAGCGTCACAGCAGGATCGGGAGGCGTTCTGCGCCGCAGTGGAGGCGCTCCTGCAATGGCCGAGAGGTAGCTTTAGCGACAAGGTGAAAGTCCAGAAGGAACGCCGAGGTTTGGTCACGAAACACCGAGCCGCCGTTTCTCGAGCTTATGCCTGGGCGTTCGGCGACAAGAACGAGACCTCCTTATCGCTGTATTCCGGTCCGGCCGAGCCGCAGACGGCCGGCGCCGTGCTGCGCAATTCGCGGACGTTCGCGAGAGCGCGCGTAGGGTGGATGGGAACCGGCGATGCAGGCTTCAGGGATCCGCTAGCAGTGCAGAGGTTCCAGCATTACTATCGGGACGAGATGGATTGGGTGAACACCTTCATGCTCCCCCATCACGGCTCCGCGCACAACTTTGACCCATCACTTTTCGTGGTCGATGCGGACCTCTGGGTAGCAGCAGCCCAACCAATCCACTTGCATTGGAAGCATCCGGCGCCGGAAATCGTCAAAGCGATCAAGGCAAGCGGTGCCCAATTCCGCAGGGTGGGATTGTCGCCGAAATCCCTTCTCTGGGAAAGAATGGTCGTTTTCTGGCCCGGCTGAAATGGCTCCAAGCGCAGGAATTCCAGCAGATCGGCAGGTCTCGCGACCATGCCGCCGTTAGGTTACCTGCCGGGCGTCTACTTGCTGCGGCAAATCCAAAATACCACGGCTTTCGCCGAGGCGAAGTTTGCATCGACGTGCAGAAGGGCCGCTTATCTTCGGATGATTTACAAGAACAGTCGTCAGCTTTGCACCTAATCCCGGCCCATCGCGTCGAGCCAGGTCCCCTGGATCGGCAAGAATTCATTTTGGCCGTTTGGGGGCCGACAGCAGACTGACAGCTTTCATACTCTGATCAGGCAAAGATAACATTCCGAGTGTAAGGTGAAGCTTCGACGCCTGCTCATGGGTGTAGCTGATGGCCTTACGGCCTGTCGCTCATCATGACGTTGGCGAGAGACGGCACGTGCGAAAGGGCGATTGCCTACATTGAGGACGGCCGCCTTCCTTATCGCCCATCCTGCCTCCGACGGGAACATTTTGGGGCGACCTGTCGGATTCCGCTGACAGGCCGGCTCAGCGGCATGAGAAGCATCGCCGCCGCTCGGTTGTTCTTCTCTTGTTCCCTTGTACATGATAGTAAGATCTCACCTCGCATCCCAAATGGAATAAGATGACCGAAAGCGACTCCGAATATCAATTTATAGAGCTGAACCGCACTTTTCACGAGCTGTCCAAGTACGCCAACGAGGACGATGAGCTTGACCTAAGTTACGCGTTTCGTGTCGGTGATCGGCTTTCTTGGTCGGACCTGATTGAGCGGTACCGCGTCATTATCTTGTCGGAAGCCGGTTCAGGAAAAACTGCTGAAATTCGCAATATCGCCCTCGATCTACGTGCCCAAGGCAAGTCAGCGTTTTTCATCCGTCTCGAACATGTACCCAACGATTTCGAGGACGGATTCGAGGTCGGGACGTTTGAAGAGTTTCAGTCGTGGCTCGCATCGAATGATGAAGGATGGCTCCTGCTGGACTCCGTTGACGAGGCGCGCCTGCGCAATCCCGGAGACTTCGTGCTCGCAATCAGGAAGCTAGGAAGGCGGATCGCAACGGCGAAGGATCGCACGCACATCATTGTCACCGGGCGAACCAATGCGTGGCGCCCCAAGACGGATCTTGCGCTTTGCGTCACTCATCTGCCTTTCACACCTGCCACGACGACGGCGAAGGAAGACGCGGCTTCCGAAACCGACGATGCGATTGAGGACGCAGTTGAGACTTCCGATAGACCGGCAGAAAGGTCCCAGCCCGTCTTCAAGATCGTAACGTTGGATGACCTTTCTCGCTCCCAAATCGAGGCATTTGCCAATGCCCGTGGCATCAATCACACCAAAGCCTTCATCGAGGCCATCGAGCGCGCCGATGCATGGTCCTTCACGTCAAGACCACAGGATTTGATGGAGCTGACGGAATTCTGGCTTGATCAGGGCCGCATCGGAAGCCGACTGGAAATCATGCGCAACAGCATCTCTCGGCGTCTCCAGGAGAGAGACCAAGAGCGCGTCGACATATACCCACTCGCTCCTCAAAAAGCTCTGCAGGGAGCTAGGTTGATAGCCGCAGCGACCACCTTGGCCCAGGACTCGGCTATACGCGCATCCACATCACGACCTCAAGCTCCATTGCCAATAGCCCTCTCACCACGTTGGGCTTGCTCTCGGCGTCCACGACGAAACGCCCAATCTCGCGCTCAAAATCCGCAAGGCCGAGTTTGTGCGCGCGCTCATCTGGCGTAGGCCCTTCCTTGCCGCTCGTTTCCGGATCGTCCTCTTCGGCCACAACGGACTCGCCTGAATGCTGCAAAGCCGCCGTCTTCGCGCGGCCATGCCCAAGGAGCATGCGGCGCAGCCGGGTCATCGCAACGTCAAACTGGTCAGGAGTGGACGAAATGCCGGAAGGTGGAACAGTGCCTTGAGAACCCTCAGCGCCTGGCGCCAGGTCGGCTAGGTTCACTGTGACGGATTTGCCGGAGCCGTCCTGGTGTTCGCCGTCTACCGAAGCCTTCTGCACCGGACGGTCGAACATGCGCAGATAGTGCTCCGCCTGCATGCTCAATTGGTCGAGCAGCGCTTCAAAGTCGTCATCTGTTCCCTCCCGCCGCATCAGTCGGCTCAGCGAGCCTGCGGTCAAACGCCTCCTGCCCGAAAGAGACAAAAACATCTCGTTGTGAACCCATCCGCGCGCCTCACGCTCGCCCATGGTCATCACGGCTTGCAGGGCAGGCATTTCGGAGAAAGCTTCGAGCGCCGAAGATCTGACCGAAAAGCTCCCGTCTGCCTCCACTGGAGCATCGAACGAGGTGGCCTCGCCATCGGCCTGTATCAAACGCCCGGTCCAAACGCCTTGCGTCGGTTGCAGGGAGATTATCCGGCCCGTGACCAAAGAAGCGTCATGACGATCAAAGCTGGCATAGACAATCTCGTTCTCCTTTAGGCCTGATGGCATTCGCCCTTGCGGCTCGAAGGCAGGCGGGTCGGTCGGATCCCAGACGAGCGGAACGCTTCCGGGAGGAAGTGCGCGCAATACCCCAAGCTCTACACGCGAACGGAAAAGGGCTAGCGCCCGCCTTCGTGACCGCGACGCGGGTCCAGGATACTTTCAACCGCTCGGCGAGGGTCCGCACCGCAAGTCCGTCGTGGTCGTGATAGGGCGACATGATAACCGCTTCGGTGCAGGCACCGTATGGAGCCAGTAGGCCCGGCAACTGATCGATAACGGGCTCGTTGACAGGATGCACGAGCCGCAGCGGGGGAGAGCCATCCTGATCGGCCCCTTGATCCGCCGCAGCCCGGGAGCGGCCTGCAAAGTCTTCGACCCATTCTGACCGTGCGATTCTGATGTCGGGACGCGAACCGACGGCTTCCAGAAAATCGGCGAAATCGCGGAAGGCGCTCGCCGCAGAGCCGGGCGAAAGGGCCTCGAACACTTCAGCGTTCTTGCCATGTCCGCCGAAGGTCAGATTGCCGCTGCCGACCAGGAGCAGATCGCCCTCATCGCCTGCGAGGTAAATGCATTTTGCATGAAACACCCCGTCCGGTAGAGCAACTGGGATAAGCCGATACTCCTGCCCGACGCGCATGGAACGGCGCTCCAGCAGCGAGGATCGATAGCCTTCCGCGTCAGCGACCAGCCAAATGTCAGAGCAGCCACCACGTAGCAGCGGCCGCAGAATTTCTGACTCGAAATAGCTAAGGCTCAGGGTGTACGTCGTGAGGAGCGCATGCTTCCAAGGGCGCATTCGCACTATGTCGGAAATAGCAGGCTCGGCTTCATTCTTGTCATTCATGCTTTTTTGCTACGCTTGCCCACCCCGATCCGATTGCAGCTTGGTCGTTCGGATTTCAGCGAATCCAGTATCCGTGCAATCCATGGACCAGAAACTCGACCCATGCCTAGGCGAACGTGTAGTCGCTGTGCGCGGCATGATAAATGCAGGTAATCCGGTTGGTACTGTCCGGCTTGGCCGTACCTCTGCGCGACCTCGCATCGTATTTACAACACGCCTGGGTACAATTGCGACTGGTGAACTTCTTGCCGACTTTTGGCTGACAAGCCAGCATACCTTCCCGGCTTGTCCCGTTTATAGAGTCCCTTCGGCAGCGGGCTTCTAGGCGAAGTGGAGCCTGCAGCATCGTCATCCGTGATGTCTGCTTCTAGGCGGAGACGAGTTTGCCTCTATGGCCGACTTTGGGCGCAAAGCAGATGAGGTGGATGGCTCCCGCTCCCGGCATCTGAGTGCCACAGTGGGTTTGCTGTCAGGCAACCCGAGCAAAGGAGCCATCCGCCATGCAGATTACCACCGTGGGCCTTGATCTGGCCAAGCGCATTTTTCAAGTTCACGCCGTCGACGCGTCTGGAGACGTTGTTGTTCGCAAGGCCCTGCGCCGATCGCAAGTTCTGCCGTTCTTCACCAAGTTGCCGCCCTGCCTGATCGGCATGGAGGCGTGCGGCACATCGCATCATTGGGCTCGAGAGTTGACGGAGCTCGGCCATGAAGTCCGCCTGATGACACCGTCCTACGTGAAGCCCTATGTGAAGCGCGGAAAGAATGATGCGGTGGACGCGGAAGCGATTTGCGAAGCGGTAACACGCCCGACCATGCGTTTCGTCGTGATGAAGTCAGCCGAGCAGCAAGCGGCCCTATCGCTTCACCGCACCCGTAATCTTCTGGTCAAGCAGCGTACGCAACTGGTGAATATGATCCGCGGCCTGTTGGCCGAGTTCGGCATCGATATTCCCGAAGGTTTGGAGCGAGCGCTTAAGCTGGCGCGCCAGATAGCCGCGAAGAAATCCACATTGGACGTACGGCAATGGCACTGCAGATTCTGTGTCTCCTGTGCGAGCAGGTGCTCGACACCCATGCCCGGCTCCAGACCATCGACCGGTCGATCCTTGCCCTCCAACGAACCGACGACGTCGCACGACGCTTGTCGACGATCCCCGGTATCGGTCCGGTAGGGGCTACAGCATTGGCTGCATCCGTTGCCGATCCGGGACAGTTCCGCTCGGGTCGAGAGTTCGCCGCCTGGCTCGGGCTGACACCTTCGCAAAACTCGAGCGGCGGAAAGGACCGTCTCGGGCACATCACCAAGATGGGCGACCGGTACCTGAGAAAGCTCCTTGTGATCGGCGCGACCTCTCTGATCCGACGGGCAAGGCATAAGCCCGATGCTGCGGATCCGCGCCTCCTCGCGTTGCTCGCCAGGAAGCCAGCGCGCGTGGCCAGCGTAGCGATGGCAAACAAGATGGCCCGCGTGGTGTGGGCGATCATGGCGCGCGGCGAAACCTATCAAGCGCGTCATGCTCCGAACCTTGCGGCGTAAGTTGCGCAGAAGACGAGACACTGAAGCAGAAATCAGATCGAGCCGATCAATCGGCTCCATGAGGTTGTAAGAGCGACGCGATGTGATGGCGAGACTGTCAGGCCGGGAACAGGGACAACCCATGCGATGTCGGAGGCATCATAGCCTGCAAAGCAGATTGGGACCTTGTTCGCCGACCCCATCAAGGCCAGCAGCTTCGAACGGCTGCATGAACAGGCCGGACAGAAGACTGCACCCGACCAATGCGCCAGAACAACGAATTACCTCTTGCAATACGGGAGCCATCCACAGAGGACATCCGCGGCGAATTTGAACCGAATACCCCGTCATCCCATGTTCATGATTTGTGCTTCGAAAGTCGCATAAATGGCAGCCTGGAACTCAAACGATGGAAGGATGGCGCAATCGGCGCCGGGTTTCGACGCCGACCGTCAAGAGGTCGTGTCCGATCAGGTGACGTCGTCCGGCGGTTTTGAAGCTACCCCGGAGGCTTGCTGGCGGACAGTATCATGGATGACGGCTATCAGGACACGATCGCAGGGCTGTCGCGCCCGCGCGGCTGGGAGCCAACTGCTGAGCCTGCGTTGTCGGGCGCGCTGGCAACCCCTGACATACAGGTTTCCAGTTGGACCAGCGGAATGCCCATGTTCCCCCTGGGGACAGCCGCTCGATCCGCTGCGCGGGCGGCATCCCAGAACCTTTAGCTTCTCGTCGGCCAGAGCGTTCGCCGCATGGCAGGGCCGTCAGCCTCGTTCGATGGAGCTGGATCACAACGGAAGTTCAATTTCATTCCCAGCTCTGCCGGTCATAATGTGGCCGGCGGCGGCATTACCGAGCATGTCTCGAGGAGGAGATGAAAAAATGCGGCTCAATAAATTTGTTTTCGAAGATAAGTTTTCATCGGTGCTTTCTCCCGCAGCGGGGAGACAACGGTCTCGGCTTCACGCTATCGTGATATATGTGGCCGTGGCGGCCGCTTCCGCGATCGCAACTTTGTCGGCGGCGGCGCAAGGAGCGGAGGAGGGGGCTTGGATCACCACATGGGCGGCCACACCCGCTCCGCGCTGGTCGGATGATCTTCCCGCACCTTTCGGTGTGCCTGAGGTCCTGGAGAACCAGACGGTCCGTCAGGTCGCCCGCATCAGCGTGGGCGGCAATTCCGTGCGTGTCGTCCTGTCGAATGCCTTCGGGACCAAGCCGCTGACCATCGGCGCCGGCAGCGTCGGAATCGCAGGCAAGGACGGCAGCGTCGACCAGGCGAAGCCGCTCACCTGGGGCGGTAAGAGTTCAGTGGTGATTCCGGCGGGTGCACCGATCCTCAGCGATCCGGTCGAGCTTCCGGCAAAAGCGCTTTCCGAGATCTCGGTCAGCGTTTTCCTTCCGAAGAAGACCGCGCTCTCCTCTGTGCATTGGGACGGCGTGCAAACGGCCTACATTTCCGGCCCGGGTAACTTCACGAGCGACGCCTCGTTCAAGGCCGACAGCACAATCAAATCGCGCCTATTCCTGAGCGACATACTGGTCGACGCCGCGCAGGATTCAAAAGCGATCGTGTTTTTCGGCGATTCCATCACGGACGGCAATTGCTCGACGCCAGACGCCAACAATCGCTGGCCGGACCATATCGCCACGCGGCTGCACGTGGCGAATCGCAATGTCGCGGTGGTGAACGAGGCCTTTTCAGGCAATCGCGTGTTGACCGATGGCATGGGGGTCAACGCGCTCGCGCGTTTCGATTCCGACGTTGTCAGCCATCCTCGGGTATCAACCGTGGTCCTGATGATGGGTATCAACGATATCGGCTGGCCCGGCAAAAATGCAATCACGCCGGACGACAAGGAACCGACCGCCGAAGACATCATCACCGGATACAAGCAACTCATCGACCGCGCGCATGCGCATGGCGTGCGCATTGTCGCCGCGACGTTGACCCCCTTCGCCGACACGTTCAAAGGGCTTCCGACCGAAGGCTACTACACGCCCGAGAAGGAAAAGATCCGCGTCGCCGTGAACAAATGGATCCGCAGCGGCAGCGGCTTCGACGGAGTGATCGACTTCGACAAGGTAATGGAAGACCCGGCCAGGCCGGGATACCTGCGTGACGACTACGATTGCGGCGATAACCTCCATCCCAACGACGCCGGGTACAAGGTGATGGCGGACGCGGTCGATCTCGACCTCTTGCTGGGCAAAGCCAAATAGGCCGATTTTCCGCTTGCCGCTGGACCGATGGCATCCCAGCGGCAGAGGACTCCAATCATGAGCGGCGCCTGGCCGGCGCCGCGTGGGACGCTGAAAATTATGTATGCACATTAATTCCGATGACTGCTTGGGGGTCTGTAGTGTGAACCGGCGCCAAACCCCTGCCCCAATGTGGGTGAACCGTTTGATTTATTCGGCTTTTCTTGACCCAGGAGAGGATTACGACCGGCGCCGGTGTCGGCCCTCTTTCAGCGCCCGATATGAACGCGATATCAATAGCATACCGGCGATTTGCGTGGGATCATGGTTCGGCGCCGTGTCACAATCGAGCAGCAGGGCTGAACCAAAAATGACAGATTCTTAGGTGGCCGGTTCAGGACGCGCCGTAACCAGCCCAAACTGGGCACAGAGGTCGGGCACACTCTCGGGGTCCATGTCGAGCTCGTACTTCCGGAGCAACTCGGGCATCTTCGTCTGATCGGGCCACAGGGCTGCGAGCTCACGGAAGTAGTTTTCGAATCCCGCCGGCGAGATCAGCTCAATGATCTCGCACGGCTCGTCACCCGCGTTCCAAAAGGTGTGCCACTGGTTGCGCGGTTTAAACACCCACGTACCTGGTTCTGCGGTAACGACATCATCGCCAAGCAGGGCGCCGAGCCGGCCGGTGAGGACGTAGAAATATTCGTCTTCGCGATGATGCCGATGAAGCGGCGCCGCCAGCGCCCGAGGAGCAAGAGGGTGGTGGACCACGGAGAAGCGCCCGTCGCTCGCAGCTCCTTCAATCTTCCAGCGGATCCCGAAACCGCCGATTGCGAGTTCACTTATCGATAAACTCCGATCTGTCTCTCGTCAAGATGGGTAACCACGTGCGTTCACCGAAAGTGCCGCCCCGGCGGCGTTATAACCTCAAGGCCAGGGCCGACAAACAGGCCGAAACCCACCGGGCGCTCGCACGCGCCGCGTCCGAACTGCACCACACCGTCGGGCCTTCGCGAACGACGATCAGCGCGATCGCCGAAAGGGCCGGAGTGCAGCGTCTCACCGTCTATCGCCATTTCCCCGATGAGGAGGCGATCTTCACGGCCTGCACGGCCTATTCGTTCGAGGCCGACCCTCCGCCGAGGCCGGACACGTGGATCGGCATTGATGATCCGGAGGAGCGTCACCGAACCGCGCTCGAGCAGCTTTACGGCTACTACCGCCGCAAGCGTCAACTGCTCGCCAACCTTTACCGCGACGCCGAGATGCCCGTGGTTGCAGCTGCGCTGGAACGGAGGCGCTCGATGCTCCGGCGAGCGGAAGAGATCCTAAGTGAAGGCTGGAAGGTCGGCCCAGCCGAGCTTCGCTTTTTCGGCGCAACGCTCGCGCATACCCTCGAGTTCGCGACCTGGCTTTCCCTGGCCGAGGAGCGAGACCTATCCGATACCGAAGCCATTGAGCTTGCCGTCCGCCTTGTGAAGGCGTCGACACGTTGAACGTTGCCGCTCGTGCGGGCCGGCCCCCACCCGTTCGCGTCGTGATGCCGGCGTATCCGTGTCCGCTCGTGGCGGGAATCACCGATTATGGCGCTACTTGCTCGTTCCGGTGACCGGCCGTTAGTAGCGAGCGACCTCGGCTGCCCCTTCGAGGCAGGTGCTGCCCGACAAGAATCACCGGTTGTTCTCCCTAAGCGTTGTTTAGCGTACTTTCAACGCGATGCCCTCTGAAAGCCCGCTACGACGAGCCGCTGCTAGTCAACCTCGTCGCCTTCGCCGGCATCATGGTGGCGACCACCGTGTTCACCAATGCGGTGCGGGTCGACCTCGATCCTGAGCTTGAGCTTTATCGCAAGAAGGCTTGATCGCAGCACTTCACTTTACGCAGGACCGGCCGGCTCCCGCTCTCAGCGAGGCGGCCAGTCGTAGGCGATATAGTCCCTCGCATCCGCCGCGGCCTTGGCGCCGAAAACCTCGCCCGCCAGCCACAGCGCCATTTCGATGCCCGATATGACGCCCGCAGCGGTGATGACCTTGCCGTCGCGCACGAAGCGCTGTCCCGCGATCACCTCTGAAGTGCCCAGCGCGCGAAGCTCGTCGAGAAAGCGGTGATGCGTGGTGATCTTGCTGCCGGTCACCAGCCCGCACTTGGCAAGCAGGAACGACCCCGTGCAGACACTGGTCAGCCACCGGCACCGGCTGGCGGTCTGCCTCAGCCATGCTGCGGTCGGTTTATCGGGAATGCGCCGAGCGCCGCTGCCGCCCGGCACCAGCACGACATCGAGCACCGGCGCCGTTGCAAACGTCGCATCGGGCAGCACCCGCATGCCTTTCTCGCACAGGATCGGCTGCCGCGATGCCGCCACGGTCAGCACCCTGTCAGCGGGCGAAGCGGCCGCCGTCAGCACTTCCCAGGGTCCGACGAAGTCGAGTTCCTCGGCGGCATCGAAAAGCAAAATTCCAATGGTTGCGGGCATCGGCTCGGGGTTCCGTTTCTAAGGCGATGTTCGACGTCGGCCGTAAAGTTTGCCTGTTGTAAACCTTGCAGCCGGTCGCCGCCATCCGAAGCATGCGAGACGTCGATGAACAGTGCTGGCGAGGCGATCACTTCGCAGGAAACGGGTGGTCCGCGGGCGCTGCTTCACCCATCTCTGATAGCAGGCACGCTATTGGAGGCAAAGCCATGACCATCCATTCGATAGGGTCGAAAGCGGCGGCGAAATCGGCTGAGGCGCGCGTCGCCGGCTACGACTGGCAAGCTCGCTGAGGAACTGAGCGGCTATGGCTGCGCGGTGATGGAAAAGCTGCTGACGCCTGAGGAGTGCCGGCAGATCGCGGCGCTTTACCCGCAGCAAGAGCATTTCCGCAGCCATGTCCACATGGCGCGGCATGGCTTCGGCAAGGGCGAGTATCGCTGTTTCCGCTATCCCTTGCCCGACCGGATCGGCGGCTTTGCGCACCGCGCTCTATCCGCGGCTAGCCGAAATCGCCAACGATTGGAACCAGCGCCTGGGGCTTGCCCAGCGCTATCCGGCCGAGCACGCCGCCTTCCTCAGGCAATCCCACGACCAGGGCCAGACCACGCCGCTATTCTTGCAATACGCTATGCAGGCAGTTGAAGTCGCCGGGGGCGGCGGGGAGAGCCTTCCCCTGCGCCGAGCCCAGGATCTCGGCCGACCCCTTCTGCGGGGAACCCGCAAAGAAAGCAGCTCCGCTGCCCAAACGGCGATCTGATAGGAGCATTGGTTTAAGAAAGAGCGATGGAAAGGGTAAACTATAGCCTATATGGCGCATTTTCAGCGATAGAAAGCCCAGCTCGCCCGTGCTGTCCGTGCGAAAAGGCTCTGTTGACAAATATGCATCAGAATGGCTATTTATTGCCCAATTCCACACAGAATCGTAGACCTCGCTATGCAGCCCCGCCAGCACAAAACGGCCAGCTTCCTGTCGGCTCATCCGGTGTTCACCCGGGCTGAGTTCGCGGCGGCCTTCGGCCACCCGGCGGGCGGGGCCAATGTCACGAGCCTACTCCGGCATCATTTGCGGGCCGGCAACATCAAGCGCGTCAGTCGCGAGGTGTTTGCCGCGGTGCCCGCCCATCTGCCGGCGGAGCGGATGGTGATCGATCGCTTCGCCGCGGCCAGCAAGCTCCGTCCCGATGGCGTCTTGGGGTTTCACTCCGCGCTTGAGCTGCATGGCATAGCCTATTCCGAGTTCAACGAAGTCCAGCTCGTTAGCGCCGGGCGGACCGAACGCGTGGATCGGCCGTTTGGCGCTTGCCGTTTCGTCACGCCGCCGAAGGCGTTGGCGGCTGCCAGCAAGGCCGACTATCTGACCATGATCATGGATCGGCAGGGGGTGACAGTCCGTGTGACCGCGGTCGAACGCACGGTCGTCGACGTCTTGCACCGGCCGGAACTCGCCGGCGGCGCCGAGGAAGTCCTGAAATCGCTGGATCTGGTGCGCTATCTCGATCCGGCGAAGGTCGCCGACTATGTCGAACTGCTGGACAACCGCTCGCTCGCCTCCGTTTCCGGCTGGTGGCTTGAGAGGCGGCGCGGCGCGCTCGGCGTCGCCGACGACGTCCTGGCACGCCTGCGAGCGCGGCTTCCACGCTCGAAGCATTATGCGCTAGGCGCTGAACCTGGTCATGCCGTGTTCGTCGAGCCGTGGCGCGTGCTTCTCCCGACGCAGGCGGTCGACGCCGCCTTTGAAGGCGTCTGATGGCTGCGTCGCGAGAAACCCTTCAGGACCTGGCGGCCGAGCGGCAGCTTCAGCCCGCGACGCTGGAGCGTGTGATCCGGCTGATCGATATTCTCGATGCTTTTGGCGCGGACACGCTGATCGGGCCACGGATCGCCTTGAAGGGCGGCACGGCGCTTAATGTCTTCCATTCCGATCTGGACCGCCTCTCGGTCGATATCGACGTCAACTATGTCGGCGCGCTCGAGAAAGAGCAGATGGACGCCGACCGGCCTGGATTGGAAGACCGGATCGAGCGCCTGATGGAATCGAAAGGCTATGCGGCGCGGCGTGAGCCGTCCGAGCACGCCGGCGGCAAATGGATTTATCGCTATGCCTCCGCGCTGGGCGGTGCGGGGACCATCGAGATCGACATCAATTATCTCTATCGCGGACCGCTCTACGGCGTGGCTCGCATGCCATCAACAGCTATCGGACCCTTTCAAGCCACGAACGTGCCGGTTCTTGACATCCATGAGATCGTTGCCGGCAAGATGGTCGCGCTGGTCACGCGCCGCGCCGCGCGCGATCTGTTCGATGCGCACCGCATCATCGCCATGCCGGGGCTCGACTGGGCGAAGATCAAGGCCGCTACCTTGATGATCGGCGCGAGCGCCAAAAGCTTCGACTGGCGCACTACCTCGCCAGACGAGATCGGATGCGAGGTCGGCGACATCACCGGCAAGCTGACCATGTGCCTGCATGATCGATATTTCGATGCCTTTGGCGGCCCCGCAGCTTGGATCGAGAGCGTCACGGCCGAATGCCGGGAGAAGCTCGCACCGCTGTTTCGGTTCACGGCGGGGGAGAGGGCATTTCTGGATGCCGTGCTGGACCGGGGTGAGATCGACGCGTCCGCTCTGGAGGCGCCGGAGAACGTGCGCGCCTCGATAGAAGCCAGTCCGGCCCTGCGGTGGAAAGCACAGAACGTCAAAGCTTGGAAATCTGGCGACAAGTCGCTGGCGCCACGTACGAGACGAGCCAGGCGGCCACATGGAGAAGCCAGGTGAATACTGAAGCAGATACCTGTCGAAAATTCGTTGTTCCGCGCCTGCAAACGGCAGGCTGGGAAGGCGCGCCCCACGCCATCAACGAACAACGGACCTTCACCGATGGCCGAGTGATCTTTGTCGGTGGTAATTCACGCAGGTCAACTCGAGGACTACTTGCGAACAACCGGGGCTCGCCGCGGCGCGTTGGTCTATATGACCCTCGGCACTGTGCGATGGGTGGAGCCTGGTGTCCGCACCGAGAGGAACGCGTGATGTCGAATTCACGCCTTTGACCCAACGCGGACACTAGAAATTGGCGGCCATCGCCAGTCTTCTGTCGCATCCTGCAAGTGAATGCCACAGGAGGCGTGCCTATATCTGCCGATGAATGGCGGGGACGGCCTAGTCGTCACCCCGGCCGAAAGCATCGAAAGGAACAAGTCATGCCCACCACCAAGCGCCGCGCACTGATCCTCATCTCGTCCGGCCACCAGCTGCCGCTGGCCGAACCGGCCGACGTCAAGTCGATCTCGACCGGGTTCTTCCTGGTCGAGATGGCTCAAGTGCTCAAGGAGTTCGAGAACGACTACGAGTTCACCTTCGCCACCCCCGACGGCAACGCCCCGCAACTCGACATCAACGGCATGGCCCTGTCCGTGCAATCCATCGAGAAGACCGGCGCCATAACCATCCCCCTCCGTATGCAGCAGCGCCGCCGCTCGTTCGACGTCAACAGTTTCCGGCAGCGCCACCCCGCGTTGGTCGCCCGCCGCGAGCAGGAAGTCCAGTTGCTGGAGCGGCACATCGGCCGGATCCCAGTCTCCGAACTGTTGCCCAACAGCGAACCGGAGCCGCGTACCGCCCCGAACTGATCCGCCGCCTCGACAAGCTCCCCGAGGGCACCTTCCACTCGCTGCAGGACTCGTCCAACGTCACCGCGACCCGGCCGACCCGTTCACTTTCGCCGACTTTGACTTCATCCACACCCCCGGCGGTCACGCACCCATGGTCGACTTCCGTGACAACCCGTGGCTCGGCGAAACCCTCCACGTAGCCCGGGAGAATGGCGTCGTCATCTCGCTGATCTGCCACGCGCCCGTGGCGGTCACCTCCACCCGGCAGCGCGTCGACGCGCAGGGCCACCCCTACCTCGTTAGCGACAACCCGTTCCTCGCCGCCACCATCTCGACCGTCCCCGCAATCGGCGAGCTGTTCGCGCTGCGGTTCCTCTACCCGCGCGTCCCCGGCAAGAAGACCCGAACCGCCTACTTCGTCGACAAGGCCATCAAGGAAGCTGGCTTCAAACTCGCGACCTCCCTCAACATCGCCGCCCCGCTGCTGGCCTACGAGCCATCCGTGCGGCTGCTCACCGGGAACGGCCCGCAGGCCATCGACCAGCAGGCCGCCAAGCTGCGTAGCGTCCTCGCCGGCACTCACGCCGCCCGGCGCGCCAGCGGCAAGCAGCTGAGCGAGCAACCGTTGCCGTCCACCCCGCCGGCCACACAGTGGGCGACCCGGTAGAGCAGATGGATCACTGGATCGGTGGCGGATTCGGCTACGCTGTGATCGAACTGGGATTGGGCTGGACGACGATAGGACAGTGGCGCTCATATGCCGCCATTACGGGCGAGTGAAAGGCCTGCCATGACACGGCTACCAATCGACAGATGCAAAGTCCCGCAGGCCTTTTGGCGCGCGGTAGAGCGGGCTGGCATCTCACCGGCGGCATTGTTGAGGCAAGCTCGGTTGCCTGCGACGCTCCACATTTCCGAAGACGCCTGGGTCAATACCGCCCAATACTTCGACCTCTGGCAAGCGCTGGAGGAGCTGTCGGGCGACCCTGCCATCGGGCTGCATATCAATGTAGCGGCAGATACAACGGTCCATCCCCCCGCAACCATGTCGGCCTTCTTCGCCAAGGATTTCCGCGACGGCCTCAATCGTCTTGCCAGGTTCAAGCGGCTTTGCACCCCGGAAGAGCTGCACGTGATAGAACGTGATGGTGAGGCTTTTGTCAGCTTCGCCTGGATCCACGCCGTTGGCCCGGAGCCTGACGTAGCGGTCGACGTGACGTTTGCAGCAATCCTTGAATTGGGACGACGTGGAACAGGTCGTCACATCGTCCCGCTGCGCGTGGAAATGACCCGAGCAGGCCCGACGACCCGAGAGCACAAGGAGTACTTCGGAGCGCCAATAACCTTCGGGGCGCCCAAGAACCAGCTGGTGCTGCGTGCTGATGATCTGGATCGACCGTTTGCTGGGCACAATCCCGAGCTGCTCGCCATCCTTACGCCGGCACTGTTGGCCTCACTCGACGAGATCGATGCGCAAAGCTCGTTGCCGGAACAGGTCAAGATTGTTCTGAAGCGGCGGTTGGCCAGCGGCAAGCCCGAACTATCGGACGTGGCCAACGCCCTGGGGATGGGCGAGCGCACGCTGCAGCGCCGTATTTCGGAATCCGGGACAAGCTTCAGGCAGCTACTGGAAGCTTCGCGCCAAGAGCTTGGTCGCGAAATGCTCGCCAGTGGCGCGAATGCGGCCGACGAGATTGCCTACCTGTTAGGCTTTCAGGATACCAGCTCGTTCTATCGCGCCTTCCGCGAGTGGGAAGGCGTCACCCCCGCTCAGTGGCGCGAGCAGAACATCGAGGCCTCTCGCCTGAACTAGTTTGGCGCCCATCGCCAGTTTTCTGTCGCAACCTGCAAATGAACTCGACAGGCGGCCTGCCTACCTCAAGAGACGTGCCCAATGGCACCCAAATCATGAGGTAGTTTGATGTCGAAAATCTGGTTCATCACGGGCGCGTCGCGTGGATTTGGCCGCATCTGGGCGGAAGATGCACTCAAGCGGGGTGATAAAGTCGTCGCGACCGCTCGATCGCTGACCGATGTAGCTCCCCTTGCTGACAAGTTTGGAGACTCGGTCCTGCCTCTAGCACTTGACGTGACCCACCGCGACCAAATTGCCGATGTCGTCTCTAAGGCGCATGCGCATTTCGGTCGTTTGGATATCGTCATCAACAATGCCGGCTATGCGCTGATAGGGGCGATCGAAGAAGCCAGCGAGGCCGAGGTCCGCGCCGAGTTCGACACCAACTTCTATGGACCTCTCTCTGTAATCCAAGTGGCCCTTCCGCTTCTGCGCGCGCAGGGGAGTGGTCACATCATTGGCGTTTCGAGCGTGGCGGGCATTTACGCCGGCCCGATAACCGGCATGTACCATGCGTCCAAGTCGTCGTTTGAGGCGCTCCATGAGAGTCTGTCCAAGGAGGTCAAAGGGTTCGGCATCAAAGTAACGCTTTTAGAACCCGGCGCCTACGCGACGAACTTCGCAAGCCAGACATCCATGAAGCTTTGCCATTCAAGAACATGAGCGGCGACACGACGCTAGATTATTTTAGCGACGGCATGACAGACAATTTGATCTCGATGCTGGCAGGCGTCACAAAGGACCTTACTTCCTGGTCAAGGCCTTGGTCCCGCTCCTTTCGAATCCGGCATCCATCATTCTCAGCGGCTCCGTCAACGCACACATGGGAATGGCTGGAACGCACGTCTATTCGTTGGCAAAAGCCGGAATGATTTCATTGGCGCGAACGCTCTCCGGTGAGCTGATAGGGCGAGGCATCCGCGCCAACGTGATCAGCCCGGGCCCGATAGACACGCCGCTCAACGACAAGCTTGGTCTGGGTCCGGCGGAAACGAAGGCTCGGGCGAACGCTGTCGTCGGGATGGTCCCGGCAGGCCGCTTTGGGACGGCCCAGGAAATTGCCAATGCTGTGGTGTTTCTGGCGTCCGACGAATGCCGTTTCATGGTCGGTTCTGAAATGCTAATCGATGGCGGCATGAGCATCATGTGAGAACTCGGCCCAGCGAAGGGTATCGAACTGCGGCTCACGCCAACTCGGTAGTGGCGGGCGCCAAGGCAGAGCACTTTGTCGGGCAAGGCTTCTCGAACGCCCAGCCCTTCTGGCCTGCCGATCGATCCTGCTGGGCAAATCCGAGATGGGGTCGAGACGCGACCTTCGCGTCAACACTGGCAGAATCCGGAAGTGGCGCCACCACGACCTCCAACGCGATCTGCGACGTCAGCTTTCAGGAACGGCAAAGCGGATCTATACGGCCGAGATGCCGCGCATTGCAGACTGACCGCTCTGGGGCCGAAGACGGCAGCTCATTCGGTAACAGCGGAGAGCAATTCGTCATCTTGCGGCGGGTTGACAATCCGGCCTCAGCCGGCATGCTGCACTGCAACATTACTATCTCGGAGTCCGCAATGACAGATATCAGGTCATCGCGCATCGAATGCCTCGACGGGCTTCGCGCGCTCGCGGCGATCTGGGTGCTTGTCGGGCATTGCCTGCTTCTGACCGGCTGGCGTGTTCCCATCGTCGGCGAGCCGGATCTCGGCGTCGATCTCTTCATCATGCTGTCCGGCTTCCTGATGGTGTTCCACTATCAGCTGCGCCGGGACAAAGAGCCCTGGCAAAGACCGGGAACCTGGCTGAAATTCTGGACGCGCCGCTACTTCAGGATCGCGCCGCTGTTCTACGTCATGCTTTTGCTGGCACTCGCGCTTGGCCCCTATCTCTACGGTTCCAGGATAATCATCGACGATTTCCTGTCGAGGTCGCACCAGGCGCCCGAGCGCTATCTCGACAGCGGCCTGAAGAACATCGTTGCGCATCTGACGTTCCTGTTCGGCCTGCTGCCAGGCTTCGCCTACCGCACGCCGCTCCCCGACTGGAGCCTGGGGCTGGAGATGCAGTTTTACGCGGCCTTCCCGGCCATTATGCTGTTGGTGCGCCGGTTGGACTGGATAAGAAGCGTCGGGCTTGTCGCCGCGGTTGGCTGCATCATCGTGTTTGCGCTGGGCCGATTGTCGATCCATTTTCCGATGCCGTCGTTCCTGGCGCTGAAGATGCAGATATTCCTGTGCGGCATGCTGCTGGCGGGCGTCGTGCACCAGAGCCAGCCACGGCCGATCCTGTATCTGGCACTGGCGCTGCTTCTGGCGGCGCTGCCGTTTGGCGGCGACTACGGACTGGGCAAGCTTTTGGTGCGTGAAGCGCTGGTGGCGGGGTTCTTTGCCCTGGTTCTCTACCGCATGCTGCCGGGAGCGGCGGGAAGGCTGGCGAGGGCGATAGCCGTGACGCTCAGCAACCGGTTCTTTCATCTCATGGGAGAGCTTTCCTTCAGCATCTACCTGATCCATCTGCTGGTGTTGCAGCCTGTCGCGGCGTTCGTCATCAGCCAATACGGCCACGGGCTGGCGGCGCCGCTGCGTTTCGCGATCGTCATTGCCGTCGTGCTGCCGACGGTGACCCTGCTGTCCTGGGTCACCTATAATCTGATCGAGGTCCCCGGCCAGAAGGCGGGCCGATTCGTCGTCCGGCGCTTTGGCCGCAAGGGCGGCGCGCCGGCGCTGGAGAGCATCAAGCGCAGCGCGTGATCGTGCTGCCGATCGCCAATCGCGCGTCGGCCAAATGGGCACGCTGTCATGACACAACCGGCGGCGAACCAAAATCCAGCTAAAACTGTGTCACGCCCTCTCGTGCGCGCCAAAGTGAAAGCCACTGCCGCAGCAGTGTCCGGATGTTCTTGTCGTAGACATAATGCGCGAATGCCGAGACCGCGATGATGGCGATGGATGTTCCCAGAATGAACGGCAAGCCGTGCTCGTTCCACGAGGCCCCGGTCACAGATTCGACCACGGCGTTCGAAAGGCGGATGAGCGGCGTGTGAAGCACATAGATGGCGTAAGAGATATTGCCGGAGAAGAGCGCAATCCAGCGCCAAAACCCGGATAGCCGCAAACGGGAGGCCACGACAACGAGCCAGGGCCAGACCAGGACTATGATCGCCAGACTGTACAATTGCACATGTTCGACGGGTCTGAAGATCATGAGCACTCCGCACAGCGTCAGGAGAAACGGCATATAGAGATTGCCATCCCGACTCTTCCCGGTCGCATATCGATTGAGAAAGACCCCGAGAAAGAACGAGAACGCGATCCGGGCGGGAGCCGCGATCGTGTCGTCCCAATGGGCGCCGCCCCCAAGGACGAAACCCTGCCAAGCCAGAAGCACCAGGGCCAGGAACGCAACACCGACAATGAGCGCAAGTGAACGAGCAGCCAGCCTTACGGCCAGCGCGGCAAAAACAGCGTTGGCGGCGAGTTCATAAAATAGGGACCACGCTGGGCCATTCAGCGGGAAAAGCACGTCGGGAAATGTCGAGAGCGACGGCGGCGTGGGTAAAAAAAGAACGGAAAACCCAAGACTTGCGAGCAAATCCAGCCGCGAATACGAACTGAGCCCGCGCGTTGCGATGATTGCACCCACGCCGATCACGGCCAGGCCGACCGCGGCAAAATATAGCGGGTAGAGCCTGAGAAGACGGATCTCCGCGAACTTCCAAAATGACATGCCCTTTCGGAACTTGTCGTCGTAGGCGTGTGCGATCACGAAGCCGCTCAACAGAAAAAACAGGTCGACGGCGAGGAACCCGGACGGCGCCAGATCATATCGCCGGCCCGTGAATTCGGTGAAGTGGCCTAGCATCACCAAAACAGCAGCGATGCCCCGGAGGCCATGCAGAGCGTCGAAGTGGGCCGTTTCCGCCCTTGATTCTGGCGTTTTGGTCATCCCGTATCCGTTACCTTGTCCATCTACGCACGGATTGCTGCAACGCACAAGAACGTTTTGCGACGCACACTCAACCCACATCCAGGAGCCCCACATGGCCATTGCAGAAGGCTCAATCAGCCGCGCCCGCGATATCCTTTCCCGCCAGTCCGAGCTCGAGAGCGAGCGCAGCCAGTATGAGGCCGTGTGGGAGCAGGTGGCGGAGTTCTGCGACCCCGATGCGCCCGATATATGGAGCGGCCGCCGCACCGGTTCCCCGGACTCGCAGGCCGAGCGGCAGGAGCGGCGCGGTGCGCGCGTCTATGCCAACCACCAACTCGTGGCGGCGCTGGAGAAGGCGGCGCGGGCGGAGGGGTGGGCGGTGTCCGCGACGCTGCCGATCTCCCCCTCGTGGTCCATCGAGGGGGATTGGCTATCTCGTTCACTTTCGCCGATCACCAAATTACTGGATTGGCGGCACCGGTGAAGCTGCTGATCTCTCCCATGAGGAGCAGGGCTGTCCGGGGAAAGTTTTGAGTGAATCGAAATGCCGCATGTGCATGCCCCGTAAAACGGGGTTTGTCCGTCTTCTCTCT
>NZ_JAMYLA010000028.1:0-90129 GCF_040317725.1 Mesorhizobium sp. M1396
GCGTAGGCGCCTTCCTTATATGGGACTGAGCAAAGCCGCCCAACACCTGCCGCCGCGTTCCTTCACACCCCCCTCTGTCCTGCCGGACATCTCCCCCGCAAGGGGGGAGATTGGCAGTTCCGCTGTCGGCGCCTTCCTTCCAACGCTGGAGACTAGCGAAGGCCGACGGACATCTGATCTCCCCCCTTTGCGGGGGAGATGTCCGGCAGGACAGAGGGGGGTGCTGTCCCGCCGACTTCTCATGAGACGGCAGCCGCTGATCACCCCTGCTCGGCCTGGATCCTGTTGTAGTCGTGGATGGTCTGGCTCAGCCGGCGGCGCAGGAAATTGGAAATGTTGTCGAAGACGAACACTACGACCAGGGTCAGCAGCACCATGTAGAAGACGTTGGCCCAGTTGGAGTTGGTGCGCATCGCTTCCCATAGCTTCAGGCCGATGCCGCCGGCTCCGACGGCGCCGATGATGGTCGCGCCGCGGGTGTTGGATTCCCACTGGTAGAGCGTCTGGCTGATGAACACCGGCACCACTTCCGGCAGCACGCCGTAGCGCTGCACCAGAAGGCCGTTGGCGCCGGTCGAGATGATGCCCTCGCGCGGCTTGTCGTCGATGTTCTCCAGCGCCTCGGAATAGGTTTTGCCGAGCGTGCCGATCTCGGTGAAGAAGATAGCCGCACTGCCCGCCAGTGGTCCCGGCCCGAAGGCACGGGTGAAGAACAGCGCCCAGATCAGCATGTCGATGGAACGCATGAAGTCGAAGAAGCGCTTGAGCACCTGGTTGACCAGCCGGCTGGGTGTGATGTTGCGGGCGGCGAAGAAGGCGAGCGGGAAGGCGACGATGCCGCCAAGCAAGGTGCCGAGAAAGGCCATGACGATGGTCTGCACGAGCTTGGTCCAGACATCGCCATGCTGCCACTGGGCGTTGTTCCAGATGTTGTCGCCGGCCAGCGCCAGGTTGGAGATGCCGGGTTTGAGTTCGGGCCCTGAGACGATCAGCGAAGCGACTTCGCCTGGCGACTTGCCGAAAAAGGGCGATCGCGTGTCGAAGATGAAATTCGGCCAGCCGAGAAAGCGCTTGCGTACCCTGACGCGATCAACGGCGACGCGGGCCTCGCCGGCAAAGCCCATGTCGGCGACGACCTCGTCCTCATGCGCCGTGATCCAGCCGGGAACCGGTCCGGAGATCAGCGGCTTGCCGGTGCCTAGCCCGACCGCAACGGTCTCACCGTTGGCAATTATCGTCGCTTGAGTCTTGTTGAAGGTGATCGACTTGGTGGTGCCGTCGATCAGGATCGTCACCGAACCATTCGGATTGGTCTTGACCCAGTCCGGATTTGGATTCGGGCCGAGCACCGAGAAGCGTGGGTATTTGGCGGTGATCTGCGGCTCATCGAGGCGGAAGATCGGCTGCACGTCGTAGCTGATCCACTGGGTCAGGAACAACGGCAGGCGCTCCCAGTGCGATTCCCGCATCACCTGCGGCAGATTGAAGAACCACAGTGCGTAGAGAAGGTAGAAAAAGATCCCGCCGAGCAACAGCAGCGGCCCGAAGCGTTTCTGGAACGGCCGCTTGAACACCTGCGGAAAGCGCTCCTCGATCGACTGGATTTCATCGGCGGTCATCGTCGTCATTCACGGACTCACAGCAAAAGCCTGCTCGCCGATTAGCTTGCGGCGCAACCAGGCGGAGAACTGGTCGACGATAAAGATCGTCGTGAACAGGAGCAGCACCAAGGCTATCGTCTTGGCGCCAAAGCCGCGCGAGATGGACAGTTTCAGTTCCTCGCCGATGCCGCCGCCGCCGACCGCGCCCATGATGGTGGAAATGCGGACGTTTATTTCAACGCGCAGCAGCGTGTAGGACATGAAGTTGGGCAGCACCTGCGGCAGACCGGCAAAGCGCACCCGCTCGAACCAGTTGGCGCCGACCGCCCTCAGGCCTTCCTCGGCGCGCATGTCGATGTTCTCGTTGATCTCGTAGAACAGCTTGCCCAGCGCGCCGATCGAATGCAGGCCGATGGCGATGATGGCGGCGATCGGGCCGATCGAGACGATGGCCGCGAACAGGCCGGCGATGACGATCTCGGGAAAGGCGCGCAGCAACTCCATGAAGCGCTTGACGATCAGCCGCAGCACCGGATGCGGCGTCAGGTTGCGCGCCGCGATGAAGGAAAACGGCACGGCAAAGACGAAGCCGATGAAGGTCGAGACCAGCGCCACGTTGAGCGTGGTCAGCATCAATTCGAAATATTCGGGGATGTAGAAGCTGCCCCAGACATAGGCGCGGCCAAGCGGAAAGTTGAATTCCTGGGTGCCGGTGTCATGCGGAGAAGCGATGTCGAACATCGCCCGCCAGACATCGTTCCAGTCCTTGGGGACGAGCCAGCTCAGGAAATCCAGCAAATGCGGCAGCCGGTCGAAGAAATGCCCGGCATTGGCCTCGTCGGCGAACCACATGGTGCCGCCGAGCGCGACAATGAGCAGGCCGACACCGATGGCGGTGTAGAGCCGGCGCAAGGACGTCTGGCGACGCCAGGCGTCGGCCATCTGGTGAGTGGTGCCGGAAGGGGCTGTCACGGAAAGGGTCATGATCGGACATGCAAGAAGGGCGGCGTTTTCTCGACGCCGCCCTTCCTGATTTTTGCCGTTAGCCGCCGATGGCTGCCTTACGAGCTTCGACGATGACGTTGTAGAAGTCTGCCTTCACTGGGACGTAGCCGGTAAAATCGCCGCCTTCGACGCCTTCGAAGCAAGCCTTGTCCTTCTTGGGCAGCTGCGTGAAGAAGTCGGCGAGCTTGGCGGTCATGTCGTCGCCGAGCGCGGTGCGCACGACCAGCGGGCCGTTCGGGATCAGGCCCGAGCGCCAGACTTCGGCGAAGTCGTTGGGGTCGACGGCGCCCTTGGCGACTTCCTTGTGGAAGGTGCCGGAGGTGTAGCCGTCCTTGAAGTCGCCGATGCCGGAGGAATCATCCACCGACACGTCGACCTTGCCGTCGCGCACGGCTAGCACGTTGTTCTCGTGACCGCCGTTGAACTGGGTCGAAGCGAAGAAGGTTTCGTTCGAAGCGCCGGTGTCCTTCGGGATCTGGGTCAGCGGGATCAGATAGCCGGAGGTCGAATCCGGATCGGCGTAGCCGAGCTTCTTGCCCTTCGCCGACTTGATGTCGGTGATGCCGGAGGATTTCAGCGCCAGGCCGATCGAATAGTAGCCGGTGGCGCCGTCGGTCTGCTGAGTGGTGAGGATCGGGGTGACCGCCTTCGGATCCTTGAGAACGACGCTGGCGTAGCCGGAAGCGCCGAGTTCGGCGAAGTCGAGCGTGCCGCCGAGCAGGCCCTGGATGACGCCATCATAGTCGGCGGCGGGGAACAGCGAGACCTTTTCGAAGCCGAATTCGGTCTTCAAATGGTCGGCGAGGCACTGGTAGTTGCGCAGCCGGTCGGTTTCGTTTTCGCCGCCGAGAATGCCGACGCGAAATTCCTTCATATCGGCCGCGTGGGCCATGCTGGTCGCCATGGCGAGCACCGAAACGGCGCTGAAAACCATCTTCCTGAACATCTGATATCTCTCCTGTAGGTTCCGGCCCCGCGCCGGCAGCGTTCTTGAGTTTGACTGTGCCCTTGACGTGGGCTGGCGATCCCGACCGCTCTCTTGTTTGTCCATGATCTCCGGACAAAACGGGTTCCCGTTTGTCCTAGAAAACCGGATTCCACTTTTCGGGATCATGGACTCAATATCCCGGAAATGCGGGTTCGAGCGGTCCGGCGGATGCGGCGATCTTTCGGCTGAAGGCAACGCTGGTCGAGGTGATGGCCTCTGAGATTTCCTGGCCATTGCTATCGGCGCCATAGACGAGGCGCACGGCCTCGCGGTTGAGCTCTTCCGGTGGGCCGTCGAAGACGACTTTGCCGGCGGCCATGCCGATGATGCGGTTGCAGTAGGTGCGGGCGGTATCCAGCGTATGCAGATTGGTGACGACGGTGATGCCTTCGCGCAAATTGATGTCCTGCAGCGAATCCATCACCACCTTGGCGTTGAGAGGATCGAGCGAGGCGATCGGCTCGTCGGCGAGAATAACCCTGGGCTGCTGCATCATGGCCCGGGCAATGGCGACGCGCTGCTGCTGCCCGCCCGACAAGGTGCCGGCGGGCTGCAGCGCGGTGCGGGCGATATCGAGCCGCTCGAGTGCCGCGACCGCCTCGGCGCATTCGGCGCGGGAGAACATGCCGAACAGGTTGGTGATGGTAGAACGGTGGTTCAGCTTTCCGAGCAGCACATTGGTCAGCACGTCGAGGCGTGGTACCAGGTTGAACTGCTGGAAGATCATGGCGCAGTCGCGCTGCCAGCGCCGCAGCGGCGAGCCGCGCAACTGGGAGACCTCGGCGCCGTCAAAAAAAATCGACCCCTGGCTGGGATCGATGAGACGGTTGATCATGCGAAGAAGGGTTGATTTGCCGGCGCCCGAACGGCCGATAATGCCAACCATCTGACCCTGCGGGATCGCGATGTTGATGTCGTTGACGGCAGTGTTCTTGCCAAATCGTCGGGTGACACCGCGGATTTCGAGCGTGGCAGAAATTGCTGGCATGGGCAGGTTCCAGTCCGGATCATATTGATCGTCAGGCTCTCGCCTAACGCAGCCACATGAACCTGCCGTGTCGCGGTGATGTCAGTTTTGTTACGCTCCACAGGTGTGGGCTACGGCCGGCCGGGGACCAGGAGTCCCTCGAAGCGCTTCATGTCCCTGAAGTTGCAGAAGGCCGTAGCCTTGCTTTCGATCACGGGAGCCTGCTGCTCGAAGAGCTTGAGAGAGTCATCGAACAGGTCCTCCCATGCGGCTGCCATGACGATGATGTGAAGAACTATCCTTCGTATTTTTCCAAAAACGCCTCGGCGGACATTTCCCGAAAATCCTCTAGGCAGGCACGTAGCCTGGCATGGTCCCAGTCCCACCAGGCAAGCGCCTGGTAGCGTTCGGCTGTGCGGCGGTCGAAGCGCTCTCGGATCGGCTTGGCCGGCACGCCTGCGACGATGGTGTAGGGGGCGACATCCTTCGAGACGACGGCGCCGGCGCCGACTGCGGCGCCATCGCCGACGGTGACGCCGGGCAAGATGGTCGAGCCATGGCCGAGCCAGGTGTCATGGCCGATGTTGACCCGCCTGGCGCGGCGCTGGGCGAAGAACTCGCTCTCGTGCTCGGCGTCGTCCCAATAATCCGAGGCGCGATAGGTGAAATGGTGCAGCGTCGGCCGCCAGGTCGGGTGGTTGGTGGCGTTGATGCGTACGCTTGCCGCGATGTTGGAAAACTTGCCGATCGTGGCGCACCAGACGGCGCAGTCCTGCATCATGTAGGAATAGTCGCCGAGTTCGCTCTCAGAAACCCGGCTGCGGTCGGCGATCTCGGTCCAGCGGCCGAGGGTCGAGTTCTGCACGTCCGCCGTCGGGTGGACCAGCGGCGCTTCCGAGAGCTTCCTGGTCATGCGGCGATTTTTCCGGGAGCGAAAGCGGTGACGTCGATGATGCGGTCGGCAACCGCCTCGCGCACGTCGTGGTCATGGAAGATGCCGAGCAGGGCGACACCCGCCGCCTTCTTGGCGGCGATGAGTTCGATCACCACGTCGCGGTTCCTGGCATCGAGCGAAGCTGTCGGTTCGTCGAGCAGCAGGATCGGGTGCTCGGTGATGAAGCCGCGTGCGATGTTGACGCGCTGCTGCTCGCCGCCGGAGAAGGTCGCAGGCGGCAATGCCCAGAGTTTCTCCGGCAGGTTGAGCTGCGCCAGCAAAGCGCGTGCCTTGCCGCGGGCAATCTCGCGGTCCTCGCCACGCTCGACCAGCGGTTCGGCGACGACACCGAGCGCCGAGACCCGCGGCACGGTGCGCAGGAACTGACTGACATAGCCGATCGTTTGCCGGCGTATGGCAAGCACGGTGCGCGGGCTGGCGGTGGCAAGGTCGATCAGCCCGTCATCATGGCTGACGATGATCTGGCCCTCGTCAACGGCATAGTTGCCGTAGAGCATCTTGAGGATCGAGCTCTTGCCGGTGCCGGACGGGCCGCCGAGCACGGTGCATTCGCCGGCCCTGATCGAGAACGAGACGCCGGCGACGACGGGCAGTTTGATGCCGTCGCGCAGATGCATGGTGAAGCTCTTGGCGACGTCTGAGACAACAAGCGGCGTTGGCATGATTTACACCTGCAAGATCGAGGAAACGAGCAACTGGGTGTAGGGCGCGCGCGGATCGTCGAGCACGCGGTCGGTGAGACCGCTTTCGACGACGCGGCCGTCCTTCATCACCATCATGCGCTGCGACAAAAGCCGCGCCACGGCGAGGTCGTGGGTGACGACGATCGCCGCCAGACCAAGATCGGTGACCAGACCGCGCAGCAGGTCGAGCAGGCGCGCCTGGACCGAGACGTCGAGGCCGCCTGTCGGCTCATCCATGAACACCAGCCGTGGCCCGGTAACGAGGTTGCGAGCGATCTGCAGGCGCTGGCGCATGCCGCCGGAAAAGGCGCGCGGCTCGTCGTCGATGCGGTCCTCGTCGATCTCGACGCGCGACAGCCAGTCGACGGCGGTGGCCCGGATCTTGCAGTAGTGGCGGTCGCCGACCGCCATCAGCCGCTCGCCGACATTGGCGCCGGCCGACACCGTCATGCGCAGGCCGTCGGCGGGGTTCTGGTGGACAAAACCCCAGTCGGTGCGCATCAGGAAGCGGCGCTCGGCCTCGCTCATGCGGTAGAGCTCGCGGAACTGGCCGTCGCGCATGCGGTAGCTGGCGGTGCCGGAACTCGGCAGCAGCCGCGTCGACAGGCAGTTGAGCAATGTCGTCTTGCCGGAGCCGGACTCGCCGACGACAGCCAGGACCTCGCCCGGCCACAGGTCGAAGGAGACGTTGTCGCAGCCGACGCGCGAGCCGTAGAATTTGGAGAGCGCGGAGACGCGCAGCAGCGGTTCGTCGGTCATTGCGCCGGCTCCCTGTTTCCTGGGGCAAGATGGGTTTCAGGGGCAAGATGGCCGCGATGGCCGTCCGCCCGCCGCTTCTCGCAGTGATCGGTGTCGGAGCAGACGAACATGTGGCCGCCATGGTCGTCGAGGATGACCTCGTCGAGATAGACGTTCTCGGCCGCGCACAGCGCGCAGGGCTGGTCGAAGGTCTGCACTTCGAACGGATGATCCTCGAAGTCGAGGCTGACCACAGCGGTGAAGGGCGGCACCGCATAGATGCGCTTTTCGCGGCCGGCGCCGAACAGCTGCAGTGCCGGCGAGCGGTGCATCTTGGGATTGTCGAATTTCGGCGTCGGCGACGGGTCCATCACATAGCGGCCCTCGACCTTGACCGGGTAGGCATAGGTGGTGGCGATGCGGCCGTGCCTGGCGATATCCTCATAGAGCTTGACGTGCATCAGGCCATATTCCTCCAGAGCATGCATCTTGCGCGTTTCGGTCTCGCGCGGTTCGAGGAAGCGCAGGGGTTCGGGGATCGGCACCTGGTAGACAAGCACCTGGCCCGCGGTGAGCGGATGTTCGGGAATACGGTGGCGGGTCTGGATGATGGTCGCGCTGGCGGTATCGGTGGTCACCGCGACATTGGCGACCTTCTTGAAGAAGGCACGGATCGACACCGCATTGGTGGTGTCGTCGGCGCCCTGGTCGATGACCTTCAGCACGTCGTCGGGGCCGATGATCGAGGCGGTGACCTGGACACCGCCGGTGCCCCAGCCATAGGGCATCGGCATTTCGCGCGAGGCGAACGGCACCTGATATCCGGGAATGGCAATGCCCTTGAGGATCGCCCGGCGGATCATCCTTTTGGTCTGTTCGTCGAGATAGGCGAAGTTGTAGGTGGCGATGTCTGTCGGTTGAGCGGTCATTCCGCGGCCTCCCGCTTCTCTTCGACCTTCGCCGGGTTTTCGCGGGCGTCGTATTCGGCGCGCATGCGGCGCACGAGGTCGAGCTCGGCCTGGAAGTCGACATAGTGCGGCAGCTTCAGATGTTCGACGAAGCCGGTCGCCTGGACGTTGTCGGAATGCGAGATGACGAACTCCTCGTCCTGGGCGGCCGCGACGACATCCTCGCCGAGTTCTGTCGCACGAAGAGCGCGGTCGCACAGCGCCATCGCCATCGCCTTGCGCTCGCTCTGGCCAAAGACGAGGCCGTAGCCGCGGGTGAATTGCGGCGGCGCCTTGGCCGACCCCTTGAACTGGTTGACCATCTGGCATTCGGTAACGCGGACAATGCCGAGCGGCACCGCGAAGGGCAGTTCGGGCACGTCGAGCTCCAGCTCGACCTCGCCGATGCGGATCTCGCCGACAAAGGGATGGTTGCGGGCATAGCCGCGCTGGGTGGAATAGCCGAGCGCCAGAAGGAATCCCTCATCGCCGCGCGACAGCGCCTGCAGGCGGATGTCGCGGGCCATCGGGAATTCCAGCGGCTCGCGGGTGATGTCGCCGGGGACGTGATCCTGCGGCATCTCTCCATCCGGCTCGATCAGGCCCTCGCGGGCGAGGATCGCCGAGACGCGCGGCATGGCTTGCGCTTCCGTCTCGCGCTGCAGCGGTTCGGCGACGTCACCTCCGGCGGCAAGCTCGGGATCGAGCAGCCGGTGGGTATAGTCGAAGGTCGGGCCGAGCAGCTGGCCGCCGGGCAGGTCCTTGTAGGTCGCCGACACGCGCCGCTCGACCAGCATGTTGGCGGTGTCGATCGCCTTGGAGTAGCCAAAGCGCGGCAGCGTGGTGCGATAGGCGCGCACCAGGAAGATCGCTTCGATCATGTCGCCGCGCGCCTGGACGATGGCGAGTGCCGCCAGTTCGCGGTCATAGAGCGAGCCTTCGCTCATCACCCGGTCGACGCCGAGCGCCAGTTGCTCGACGATCTGGTCGAGGCGAAGGGCCGGCACCGAACGGTCGCCACGGCGGCGGTCGGCAAGCAGGCTGTGGGCGTTGGCGATTGCGGCCTCGCCGCCTTTTACCGCGACATACATCTTACGCCTCCATCGTCTTGATGCGCGTGGTGCGCGGCAGGCAGGCAATGCCGTCCGATGTGGCGAGGATGATGTCGACGCCGCGCGGAAAGCGCTTGATATTCTGCTTCCACTGTTCGACGAAATGGCGCGGCATCTGTGCCGGCGCGATCGTGGCGCTGGTTTCGATGCCGGGCCCTTCGAGCAACAGCGGCATGCCGGAGACGAGATCGCTGATCTGCAGGATCAGCGTGGCCGAGCGGTCGGGATAATCCTGCGTGCCCTGCGAAAAGCCGTCGAGCGCCATCATCTCGGCTGGCGTTGCAACAAACGCGAAATGCGCATCGGGCGGCGTGTTGGCCAGTGGCGCGCCAGTGTGGAAACCGAGCCAGGGTTTGATGGCAGTGGAAGCCTGCAAAGCCGGGTCGAGCCAGAGCGGCGTGTCGTTGTCGCACAGCGCCAACGCTATGGCGCCGGCGGTTGCCGATAGCGGCGCCGGCGGGCGGGCGAAGGCCGGCAGCGGCTGCACGCTGCCCGGCCGCGCCATTGCGTCCATGACGGCGCGGAACACGGTCTGTGCGTTGAAGACCGGATCGGCGAAACCGCCGTCTATCGATTGGGCTGCGATGTCCATCAATCTTCTCCGCGAACCATGGTGAAGAAATCCACCTTCGTTGCCGCCGTCTCGGCGCGGCGTTTTTCATGGGCGGTGGTCAGGGCCGACCGGAGAGGGGCAATCAGCCTGGTTTCGACCTCGTTGCGGCGGGCCGGGTCCTGCCACAGTGCGTCGGCGATGGCCGCAAGCCTTGTCTTCTGCTTGTCGCGGCCAAGCGCATAGCAATGGCCGACCTGCCCGGATGGTAGCCGGACGGTGGCGCGGGTGACGGTCGCCTCGCCGACATTGAAGGGCGCGCCGCCACCGCCGATGCGGCCGCGCACGGTGACTAGGCCGGTTTCGGGGCCGCGCAGCAGTTCTGCTTCCGAAGGCAGTCTAGCCTCGTTCCAGAGCCGCACGATGTCATCGCCGCTGGATTGCGCCAGTGTTGCCATGGCGGCCTTGCGCTCGGCCTGGTCGCGGGCTTCCTGTCCTCGCATGAGCAATAGTCCTTGTGCCAAATTTGTCTATTGATATAGACAACTATACAAATTATACCCATTATTTAGCGCGAGTCCATGACGGGTGGATGACAGGGCTAAAAGGCTGGGGGCAATCAATGGTCGGGCGGCTGGCAGCGGACAGCATCGAGCGACGCAGCGGCGTTTCGCTGTGGCGGCAGATCGCCGACAAGATCCTACAGGCGATCGCCATCGGCGATTTCGCCGAAAACGCAGCGCTGCCGCCGGAGGTGGCACTGGCCGAGCGCTATGGCGTCAACCGCCACACGGTGCGCAGCGCCATATCAGCCCTTGTGCAGGAAGGGGTGCTGCGGGCCGAGCAGGGGCGTGGCACCTTCGTGCGGTCGCGCAAGCGGCTGTCCTATCCGATCGGCGCGCGCACACGCTTTTCGACAGGCCTGCAAGGGCAGACGTCGGAACGGCACATCGTCCTGCTTGCCTCCTCGGTCGAGCCGGCCAGCCAGCGCGTTGCCGAGGGGCTGGGGCTCGCCAAGGGGGCCGACGTGATCCGCCTGGAAACGCGCGGCGAAGCCGATGGGCGGCCGGTGTCGCGCGCTGCCGGCTGGTTCGATGCCAGGCGCTTTGCCGGCATCGATGCCGCCATGGCCGAGACCGGTTCGATCACCGCGTCGCTGGCCCGTTTCGGCATCGACGATTATCTCAGGCAATCGACCGTGCTGTCGGCGCGCCATGCCGATGCGGCGGACCTTGCCGACCTCGACCTGCAGCCGGGCGCCATCGTGCTGGTCACGGTCGCTGTCAATGTCACGCCGGACGGCCAGCCGATCCAGTTTTCCGAGTCGCGCTTCCCGGCCGAGCGCATCGAACTCAAATTGTCAGCTCTGTAGGGAGTGCCGACCTTATACGAGACTGTGATTTATCTGACTCACGCTGATATCAGGCCAGTTCGGTCGCGCTCACCTGTCAGCGTCGGCGCATTTGAGAACCGGCTTCGATCTGCGCGGGGCGTCGTCAATTCGGACCGGGTTCACCGCCTGCCATGTTATGACCCCACCTCGATCACGGCCTTGATCAGGCCGGATTTCTCGTGCGCCCAGCGGGCGAGATCGTGCGGCGTGCCGGCCAGCGTGGTGCGGTGGGTGACGAGCTTGGCCAGCGGCACGGCGCCGTTGCGGATCGAGGCGGCGACGTGATCGAAGTCGGCGCGCAACGCGTTGCGGCTGCCGATGAGCGTCATCTCGCGTTTGTGGAATTCCGGATCGGAAAAGCTGATGTCGTCCTTGACGACGCTGACCAGCACCAATGTTCCGCCATGCGCGACATGGGCGAAGGCCGACTGCACGGACTGGGTGTTGCCGGTGGCATCGAAGACCACATCGAAACCTTCGCCTGATGTCGCCTCCTTGACCAGATCGGGCACCGCGCCGCGCGAGCCGTCGAGGGTCTGGAAGCCAAGCTCGTTCGCGGCGAAGGCGAGCCTTTCGCTGCTCATGTCGAGCAGCGTCGCATCGAGACCGGCGATGCGGGCGAAGATGGCGGTGCCGAGCCCAATCGGGCCGGCGCCGATGACCAGCGTGCGTGCGCCGGAATCGGCGCGTGCACGCCGCACGGCATGCGCGCCGATGGCCAGGAACTCGACGGCGGCGGCGTCCGCCAGCGACAGGCCATTGGTGGGATAGAGATTTTGCGCCGGCACCAGGATGCGTTCGCACATGGCGCCGTCGCGATGCACGCCGAGCACCTCGATCCTGACGCAGCAATTCGGCTTGCCGTGCCGGCAGGCGATGCACTTGCCGCAGGAAAGATAGGGGTTGATGACGACCGGTTCGCCAACGGCAAGATCGACACCTTCACCGGTCTCGACGATTGTTCCCGCCACTTCATGGCCCATGATGCGGGGATAGGCGAGGAACGGGTGCTTGCCCTCGAAGATATGGTAGTCGGTGCCGCAGATGCCGACATGGCTGACGGCCACCAGTGCCCAGCCGGCAGGTGGCGCGCCGGGCGCTGGACGGTCTTCCAGGACAAGGTCACCGGGCGAGCGGCAGACGACGGCTTTCATGCGCAATTCCAGTCTGTAGTGAAATCGCCGGCCCGGCAGTCATGTCGGGCCGGCGACCGATTTGGGTTCGGCCTACTTGCCGCGACGGCGCAGCCCGTCGAAGTAGACGATGATGATGATAAGCGCGCCGGTGATGATGCGCTGCCAGAACGAGTTGACGTTGAGCAGATTGGCGCCGTTGTTGATGGTGGCCAGGATAAAGGCACCAAGCAGCGGCCCATGAACCGAGCCGACGGCACCGAACAGCGAGGTGCCGCCGATCACCGACGAAGCGATCGCCTGCAACTCCCAACCTTCGGCCTGGGTCGGGTTGCCGATGCCGATGCGGGCGGCAAGCAGCACGCCGACGAAGGCCGCGCAGAGGCCGGACAGCGTGTAGGCCATGTAGATGGTGCGCTGGACATTGACGCCGGACAGGCGCGAGGCCTCGGCGTTGGAGCCGACCGAAAACAGGTACCGGCCCCAGCGGCTGTGATGCAGGAAGATATACGCCGGAATGCCGACCAGGATCACCATCCAGAACAGGTTGGGGATGCCGATGAAGGAACTGCGCGAGAACGCGGTGAAGGTGTCGCTGTTGATGTTGATCGAATTGCCGTTGGTCATCAAAAGGCCGATGCCGCGCAGCGAGGTCAGCGTCGCCAGCGTGATGATGAAAGGCGGCAGGCCCATCTTGACTATGCCGAAGCCGTGAAACATGCCTATGGCGACACCGACCAGCAATGTCACCACAATGGCGAGCCAGATCGGGAAGCCGGCATTGATCATCATGGCGACGACGACAGTGGCGAAGCCGACAACGGCGCCAACGGACAGGTCGATGCCGCCGGTGATGATGACGAAGGTCTGGCCGACCGCCATGATGGCGATCATCGAGCCTTGGCGCAAAAGGTTGGCGATGTTGTTGCCGGAGGCGAAGCTCGGCGTCGCCACTGAAAGCACGATCCACAGCAGCACCAGCAACGCCAAAAGCGTCAGCCCAAACAGGACGTTATAGTTGCGCTTCGGCTTTTCGACAGCAATCGCCTCGGTGCTCATATCTGTCCTCCCTGCTTTTCTTGTTTCTCGGCGAGCGCCTGCGTGAGAATGTCCTCGTGGCTGGCGGCGCGAAACCCGTGCGTCGCCACCAGTTTGCCGCGCCGGAACACATGCAGCGTGTCGGCGAGTTCGTAGACTTCCGGCAGATAGGACGAGATCAGGATGATGCCTGCGCCCTTCGACAGCAGCGCACCGAACAGACGGTAGATCTCGGCCTTGGTTCCGACATCGACGCCGACCGTCGGCTCGTCGAAGATGAACAGCTTGGCGCCGTGGGCCAGCCATTTGCCGATGACGATCTTCTGCTGGTTGCCGCCCGACAGGCTGGACGCCAGCGCGCCGCGCGTCGGTGTCTTGATGCGCAGATCGGCGATCTGGCGATCGGCCTGCGTCTTTTCCTGCGCGCTCGAAATCAGCAGGTTGTTCGAAATGCGCTTGTAGATCGGCAGGTTGAGATTGAGTCCGACCGGCAGGTTGAGGCAGAGGCCCTGGTCGCGGCGGCTTTCCGGCGCCAGCGCCATGCCGAGCTTGATCGCGTCATGCTCGGAATTGACCTGAACCTCCTTGCCTTCCCAGAGAATCTGGCCGGCCGATTTACGGTGGCGGCCGTAAAGCGTGGTGACGAACTCGCTGCGCCCGGCGCCGATCAGGCCGTAGAGCCCGACGATCTCGCCGGCGCGGACCGTCATCGACACATTTTCGAACCCCTTGCCGGAGAGGTTCGTGGCTTGGAGGATCGCCGCGCCGGGCGTAAAATGTTCCTTGTGATAGATCTGCTCGATCGAGCGATTGATCATCATCTTGACCAGCTCGGCGTCGTTGGTCTCGGTGATGTTGCGGGTGCCGACCAGCGTGCCGTCGCGCAGTACCGAGACACGGTCGGCGAGTTCGAACACCTCTTCCATACGGTGGCTGATGTAGATGATCGTCACGCCCTCGCCCTTCAGCCGGCGGATCAGGGTGAAGAGCTGATCAGTCTCCTTGCGGGTGAGGTAGGCGGTAGGCTCGTCGAAGATCAGGAATTTGGTGCCGCGCACTGTGGCGCGGGCGGCGGCGATCAGCTGCTGCTGGCCGATGGTCAGGTCGCCGAGCGTGACGTGTGCCGGCAGGTCGAAGCCGAGATCGTCGATGATCTTCTGCGCTTCCTTGACCATGGCGCGTTGCTGCAGGATGCCGAAGCGGGAATTCTCCTCGCCGAGGAACATGTTGGCGGCGACGGTTAGGTGCCGGCAGAGTACGACTTCCTGGTGCACGGCGTTGATGCCGAGCGCCATGGCCTCATGCGGCGTCGCCAGAGCAGCCGGCTGGCCCTCCCAGATGACCTCTCCGGAGGTGCGCGGCATGACGCCGGTCAAAAGCTTGATGAGGGTCGACTTGCCGGCGCCGTTCTCGCCGACGATGGCGTGGATCTCGCCGGACTTGAAGGCGAGGTTGACCGGCTTGAGCGCGTGGGTGCCGGGATAACGCTTCTCCAGCCCGCGCAATTCGAGGATGGTCCGCCCCGGTTCCAGCACGGGTGCCGGATGCAGTTCCTGCGCCGTCGAAATCATGACAATCCTCCCAGATTGGCCGCACGATTGGCACGCGGCGAGGCAAGGATATGCCTCGAAAACAGCCTAGCCCAGGCTTGTGGATTGCCAAGCCGTTTGTGCCGGCAGCGGAAGTCTCCGGGGCCTGCGCCCCGGAGACGATTTTAATGCGACGGCTTAGAGCTTCGGGTTGAGCAGCGCGTCGATCTTCGGGTCCTTCATGTTGGCCTTGGTCACCAGATTGGCGCCGGTGTCGACATTGGCCTCGACCTTTTCCCCCTTCGAGGCGGCGAGCGCGGTCTTGATGCCGTCGTAGCCCATCCGGTAGGGATCCTGCACGACGAGAGCCGAGATGACGCCGTCATTGAGGAACTTGATCAGCTTCTCGTCACTGTCGAAGCCGACCAATCCGACCTTGCCGGAAAGGTTGTTCTCGGCAATCGCCTGTCCAACGCCCTGCGCCATGATCAGGTTGGAAGCGAAGATGCCTTTCAGATCCGGATTGGCGGTGATCAGGTCGGTCGCGATGTTGAGGCCGGTCGTGGCCTGGCCGTCGGCATATTTGTCGGCGACCAACTCGAGGCCAGGATATTTTGCCTTGAGCTGTTCCTTGAAGCCCTGGGCGCGCTGTTCGAGCGAGCCGGCGCCGGGAAGTGCGGTGATCAAGGCGACCTTGCCTTCAATCTTGCCGCCATTGGCTTCGCCGATGGCTGCGGCCAGACCGTCAGCAGCGACGCGGCCGCCCTGGACATTGTCGGTGGTCAGGAACGAGGTGAAGGCCTTGGAGTCGGCGCCGGAGTCGATGCCGATGACCTTGACCTTGGTGGCGGCCTCGTCAATCGGCTTGCCGAGCGCCTTGGCTTCGGTCGGCGCGATGACGACGGCGGCCGGATTGCCGGCGACGGCGTTCTCGAGGATCGAGATCTGGCCGTTGACGTCGGTTTCAGCCTGGGCGCCGAGCTCCGGCACATTGACGCCGAGATCCTTGCCGGCCTTGCGGGCGCCGGCCAGAACGATCTGCCAATAGAAGGACGTGGTGTCCTTGACGATGATCGGAATGGTCACGTCCGCCGCCGAAACCGGCGCCGAATGCATGACGCCGGCGAGCATCGAAGCTGCTGCCAGCGCCATGACGGCGCGGCGGTTGAGAATGCTGGTCACGAATTTCATGTGGTTCCTCCCTAAGTCGCCCGGTGAACGTCACGGAAGCTCCGTCCGGATAGGCGTGGCCCAAACAGAACTTTATCAATAAAAAACAGTTGCGATGTTTTGATAGTGCATCGAACCAGCCGATGCAAGCGGTGTTTGACGAGTCATCGCGAAGGCTGGCAGAGGCAAATCCATCGCGCTGCTCCTCCCTTGCCGTCGTCAAGCGCTTCCGTTTCCGTTCCGCGAATGCATGGAATATTAATTCCACATCTTCGTCAATATGGAATGTTCATTCTTTCCTGGGATCGCAAGAATGTGAGCCCTGGGCATTGTTCACTGGGGTGGATGCGAATTTCACGCCAGCTCCTGCACCAGCGTATAGGGGCGATATCTGGCGTATTCCGCCTCCGGCACGTCGAAGTCGAGCAGTTCGAGGTTGCGCGTCAGGTTTGCCAGCTTGGCGGTGCCGGTCAGCACGGTGGCGACCGCTGGTTCACGCAGCGGGAACTGGAACGCGGCGGCGGCCAGCGGATAACCGCCCTCGGCGGCGATCCTTTCCATCGCGCCGACGCGGTCGAGCACGTCATGGTTGGCAGGGCGGTAATCGAAATGCGCGCCCTGCACCGGCCCGGTCGCAAGGATGCCGGAGTTGAAGACGCCGCCGATGACCAAGGACGTTTGTTGCGCCCGGCACAGCGGCAGCAACTCCGGTTCGGCACTGCGATCGAGCAGGGAATAGCGGCTGGCGAGCAGGATGCAGTCGAGCGGTGCCCGGCGCATCACGTCGAGACAGATCCGCACCTCGTTGACGCCGAGCCCATAGGCGGAAATGACGCCGGATCGCTTCAGCTCTTCGAGCGCCTTGAGGCCGCCATCCATCAGATCGCGAAAGTGCAGCTTGGTCTTCTCGACGCCGTGCGTGTAAGCGCCGATATCGTGGACGAACAGGATGTCGATCTTGTTCAGGCCAAGCCGGGCATAGCTGAACTCGACCGAGCGCATGATGCCGTCATAGGAATAGTCATAGTCGAGCGCGAAGGGCAGCGGATCGACATAGGAGTGATCGGGAACATGATCATCCGGCACCGGGCGGAACAGGCGGCCGACCTTGGTGGACAACACGTAGGAATCGCGCGGCTTATAGCGCAGGAAGTCCCCGAAGCGTCGTTCCGACAGGCCGAAACCGTAGAAGGGTGCGGTGTCGAAATAGCGCAGGCCGGCTTCCCAGGCGCCTTGCAGCGTCTCCATCGCGGCTTCGCGAGGACAGGCGCGGTAGAGGCCGCCGAGCGCTGCGCCGCCAAAGCTGACCTCGGTGACCTCGAGCGCGGTGCGACCGATGCGGCGCTTGTTCATGCGAAAACCTCCCCGTTCCCGACCATTGTCCGGCCTGGCCATCTTCAGATATCAGTGGAAACTAAAGCGTCGCACCTAGGTGCCAGGGCACGAACTCGTTGTCGCCATAGCCGAAATCCTCGCTCTTGGTCTTGCGGCCGGAAGCCGTCTCGACGATCAGTTCGAAGATCTCCCGGCCCATGCCGGCGATTGTCTTTTCACCGGAGGCAATGACGCCGCAGTTGACGTCCATGTCCTCTTCCATCTGATGGTACATGGTCGAGTTGGTGGCGACCTTGATCGACGGTGTCGGCCGGCAGCCGAAGCAGGAGCCGCGGCCGGTGGTGAAGACGATGATGTTGGCGCCGCCCGCCACCTGGCCGGTCGCCGAGACCGGGTCGTAGCCGGGGGTGTCCATGAACACCAAGCCACTGCCGGTGACCTTTTCGGCATAGCCGAAGACGCCGTTGAGCGGTGTCTGGCCGCCCTTGGCGACCGCGCCGAGCGACTTCTCCAGGATGGTGGTGAGGCCGCCGCGCTTGTTGCCGGGCGAGGGGTTGTTGTCGATCGAGGCGCCGTGCTTGGCGACGTGATCTTCCCACCACTTCACGAAGCCATCGAGCTTCTGCGCGATCTCCGGCGTTGCCGCGCGGTAGGCGAGCAGATGTTCGGCGCCGTAGATCTCCGTCGTCTCGGAGAGGATGCCGATGCCGCCGACGCCGGCCAGGATGTCGACGGCAGCACCCAGCGCCGGATTGGCTGTAATGCCCGACATGCCGTCGGAGCCGCCGCATTGCAGGCCGACGACGATCTCGCTGACCGGGATCGGCTCACGCTTCAGCTGGCCGACTTCCTCGGCAATCTCGGCCAACACGCCCATCGCCTTTTCGACCGATTTGCGCGAACCGCCGGCGTCCTGGATGTTGAAATGGCGTTTGCCGGCAGCGACGCCCTTCTGGCCATAGAGGGTGAGCTGATTGACCTCGCAGCCGAGGCCGACCATCAGCACGCCGCCGAAATTCGGATGGCGGGCATAACCGGCAAGCGTGCGGTGCAGCACCATCATGCCGTCGCCGGTGGCGCTCATGCCGCAGCCTTGGCCGTGAACGATGGGCACGAAGCCGTCAATGCCGGGATATTTCGGCAGCAGGGTTCGGTTGGCGGTATCGGCGATCGAATGGCAGACGGTGGCCGAGCAATTGACGCTGGCGACGATGCCGATGAAGTTGCGTGTGCCGGCGCGGCCATCGGCGCGGCGATATCCCATGAAGGTGCGGGCGCGGTCCGCTTCCGTCGCGTGCTCGGCCTCGCTCGGCGGCACGACCGGCAAGCGGCCGGATTCGAAAACCAGATTATGCGAATGAACGTGCTCGCCCGCTGCAATATCCTGTGTCGCGCGGCCGATCGCCTGCGCGTATTTGATCACGGCCTCGCCGGCGGCGATCGGCTTGATCGCCACCTTGTGGCCAGGTTCGATCAGAGCGGCGGCGACGGCGCCGCCCGGCAGCACGGTGCCGATCTCGATGCGGCCGTTGGCGACGGCGACATTGTCGGCGGGGGACAGGAGGATGCAGTTGGAGGCGTTCACGGGCGGTTTCCTGGGTGATCCTGGGATGCGCGGACGGATTGACACGCGCCTGTTTAGAGATAATGTCTTTTATCGTGAAAAAACAGTTTTGCGTCAATTGTTTTTTCGCTGGGGAGTTCCGCATGTCCTTGGGTGTTCCGGACAGCGATTTCGCTTTTCAGGGTCACGGGAACGTCATATCGCGCTTCAAACCGGCCGCCGCAAGCGACGGCGTGCAACGGGTCAAGGATGTCGAAGAGCAACAACGTCTACAAGGATGCCTACAACCGCTGCCTGCGGCTGCTCGACGAAACGCGCAGCTTGCCTTCGGAGCCGGAACTGGGCACCTTGCTTGGCGTCAGCCGCACCACGGTGCGGACGATCCTTGCGCGGATGGAAGAGACCGGGCTGATCGCCTGGAACAAGCGCGCCAAGACGGTGCTGCGCGAACCGCGTCCCGATGATTTCTTCCCCGAGGAAGAAACCGACACGCTGGCCGAGATCATCGAGCGATCGTTCATGCGCAGGCTGCTCGCCGGCGGCGCCGAGGCCGGCATGCAGATCAACGAACTTGAACTGGCGCGCGAGATCGGCGTCGGCACCACCAGCGTGCGCGAATTCCTGATCCGCTTCTCCCGCTTCGGCCTGATCGAGAAGCGCCGCAACAGCCATTGGGTACTTAAGGGGTTTACGCGCGCCTTCGCGCTGGAGCTGACCGAAATCCGCGAGATGTTCGAACTGCGCTCGGCGGCGGCCTTCGCCGCTCTGCCGCAGGACAGCGCGGTCTGGAGCGATCTCGAGCGTCTGGAAGACGACCATCGCCGGCTGGCAAGCGAGATCGTCACCCGTTTCAACGAATTCTCCGAGCTTGACGAGCGCTTCCACCGGCTCATCCACCGCGCATCGCGCAACCGCTTCATTGTCGATTTCTACGACGTCATCGCCATGATCTTCCACTACCACTACCAGTGGAACAAGGCGCAGGAGCGCGAACGCAACGAAGTCGCGATCGGTGAGCATCTGGCCTATATCGAGGCGCTCAAATCGCGCGACCTCGGCAAGGTCGACGCCGCTTGCCGCAAGCATCTGAAGTCAGCGCGCCAGACCTTGCTGACCTCGATCCCGGAAAGCCGGTCTACACAAAAACCTTGATATGCCGCGTTGCCGCAGCAGCGATTTGGCGATTTTCCACCCGCCGGCCTCGTGCTAGGAATGTTGCGTTGCTGCGAAGAGGCAGGGATTTGGGCGTATCGAGGAGACGATGGAGCATGTCGGTCGCGCTTGTCGCGGCCTACCTGCTGTTGCTCCAGTCGACGCTTGGCGCATTCGCCTTCGCTGCCGGTACCAATGCATCGCAGCTCGATGCCTTCGGCAACGTCATCTGTACCCGAGAGGGCGCAACCCAGCTTCCCGGCGGCAACCCGCCGCCGTCCCATCTGCCGGCATGCTGCGTGCTCGGCTGCAGCATGTTTTCGCCAGTGTTTGCGCCGGCGCCCGATGCCGGCCTGGCACCGGGCGGCCTTTCCTTTGAAACGGTCGCCTTTGTCTTCCCGGCTGCCATCCATCTCGACTTTGCGCGTGAGCGTTCGCCGTCGAACCCGCGCGCGCCGCCGCTGACGGCGTGATGACGCTTTGCCCAACGGAACCTTTCGTGGGCTTACCCATCCAAAGATCAAACTGTCCGCGACCGGCAACGGCGCGACCATCACTTCATGGAGCAACCATGTCCCATTTTTTCCGCATCGCCGCGCGTCCTGTGCTCGGCAGCATTTTACGCAGCGTCGAAGGGCGTCTTGGCATTGCCGTGCTGGCTTTTGCGCTGCTGTTCGTCGGCACCCATCCCGTCTTCGCACATGAATTCAAGCTCGGCGATATCGAGATCGGCCACCCCTGGTCGCGCGCCACGCCGGCCGGCGCCAAGGTCGCCGGCGGCTATTTCACCATCACCAACAATGGCAGCGCGCCGGACCGGCTGCTGTCGATTTCCTCCGATGTTTCTGAAAAGGCCGAGATGCATGAGATGGGCGTCAAGGACGGCGTGATGACCATGCGGCCGGTTGCCGGCGGGCTGGAAATTCCGGCCGGCGGCAAGGTGGCGCTGGCTCCTGGCGGCTATCATCTGATGTTCGTCGGCCTGAAGCGGCAACCAAAGCAGGGCGAAAAGTTTTCCGCCACGCTGACCTTCGAGAAGGCCGGCGCCGTCAGCGTCGATTTCGCCGTCGAAGGCATGGGTGGTGGCGCCATGGATGATCATGCCAATTGATCCGTTAGACAAATTTTGAAGATCTGAGGGACCATCATGAACAAGTATCTTTTGGCGGCCGCGGCACTTTTCGTGCTCGGGACAAGTGCAGCCTTTGCGCATATCACGCTCGAAACCCAGGAAGCGGCCGTCGGCTCGACCTACAAGGCTGTCCTGCGCGTGCCGCATGGTTGCGACGGCAAGGCGACGACCGCCGTGCGTGTGCAGATCCCGGGAGGGGTGATCGTGGTGAAGCCGATGCCGAAGCCCGGCTGGACGCTGCGGACCAAGAAGGGCAAGTACGACAAATCCTACCAGCTCTACGGCCAGGCGGTGACCGATGGGGTCAAGGAAGTCGACTGGAGCGACGGCAGCCTGCCGGATGAATTCTACGACGAGTTCGTCTTTCGCGCGACGCTGACGGCGGACCTCCCGGTGGGCCAGACGCTTTACTTCCCGGTGGTGCAGGAATGCGACGGCGCCGCCGACCGCTGGATCGAGATCCCGGCGGCCGGCCAGGATGAAGACGCGCTCGAAAACCCGGCGCCCGGCATCAAACTGCTGCCCAAGAAATGATCTTTCGGGCGGCGCGCTCAGACCAGCGCGCCGCTATTCTCCTTGGCGGTGACATGAGCACGACGTCCTTCCCGCAAACGGCTTCCATGACCGGCAATCGCGCCGGCCGGCTTGTCGTCGGCCTGCTGGCCATGATCGTGTTTCTTGTCATCATGGGCGTGCCAAATCAGGCCTTCGCCCATTCCGCGCTGATCAAGACCGATCCGGGTGACGGCGCGGTGCTGGAACAGGGGCCGGCGCAGTTCTCGCTAACCTTCAGCGAGCCGGTCTCGCCGCTGGTGCTGACCCTGGTGCGACCCGACGGCACGCCGGTTCCGCTGACCGCCTTCCGTCTCATCGACCAGACGGTCGAAACCGACAATCCACGGACACTCGCGCCCGGCACGCATGTGCTGAGTTGGCGCGTCATTTCCGCCGACGGCCATCCGGTTGGTGGTGCCCTGTTGTTTTCCGTTGGCGCGCCAAGTGCGCCGCCGGCGATGTCCGAAGCCGTCGACCGGCCGTTGCGGTCAGCGATCTGGGTCGGCAAGGTCTTTCTCTACATCGGCCTTTTCCTCGGTGTCGGCGGCGCCTTCGCCCTTGCCTGGCTGGCCCGAGGTGCCCGCGCCGGACAGCGCTTCGTTGCGGCCGCAATCCTGTGCGGGTTGGTCGCGGCGCCTTTGTCGCTCGGCTTGCAGGGGCTGGACGCGCTCGGGGCGCCGCTCTCGTATCTGGCGCAGCCGGTTATCTGGCGGACCGGGCTCGGCACCAGTTTCGGCTGGACGGTGCTGGTCGCACTGATCGCGTTGGGGCTCGGCATGCTGTCGCTGGCCGGCCCCCGCGCCATCGCCAAACCATTCGCGCTGGCCGGCCTGGCCGGGGTGGGGGCCGCGCTTGCCGCCAGCGGCCATGCCAGTGCCGCCGAGCCGCAATGGCTGACACGGCCAATGGTGTTCCTGCACGGCGTCGGCATCGCCTTCTGGGCCGGCGCGTTGGTGCCGCTCGGTCTGGCGCTGAAGGTGCAATCGGCGGAGGCCGCGCCATTCCTGCGGCGGTTTTCTCACCTGATCCTGCCCGTGGTGGCCGTGTTTGCCGCTGCCGGCATCGTTCTTGCGGTCATCCAGGTTCAGACACCGGCGGCGCTGGTCAACACCGCCTATGGACGGCTGCTGCTGATCAAGCTCGGGCTGCTGGTCTTCCTGTTCACGCTCGCCGCCGTCAACCGATGGAAACTCACAGCGTCGGCCGAGACCGGAGCGACGGAAGTGCAACGCAGGCTCTCCCGCTCGATCGGCGTCGAACTGGTGATCGTGCTGGCGATCTTCGGCGTTGCCGCGGGCTGGCGCTTCACGCCGCCGCCACGAGCCCTGGCGATCGCCGCGGCGCAACCGGCCTCGGTCCACGTCCATGCACTGCAAGCGATGGCCGATCTCAGCATCACGCCCGGCCATGCCGGGCCGGTTACCGCCTCGATGATCATCATGACCGGCGATTTCGGACCGCTCGACGCCAAGGAGGTGACGTTGGTGCTGTCGAAGCCCGATTCCGGCATTGAGCCGCTGAAGCGTGCGGCGACCAAGCCTGGCGACGGCAGCTGGCGTGTCGACAACCTCGTCATCCCGGTTCCCGGCCGGTGGACGGTGCGCATCGACATCCTGGTCTCGGACTTCGAGATGGTGAAGATCGAGGCACCTGTCGACATCAGACCGTAATGCTGGACTGCCAGGTAGCTCGACACGGGCACGGCCGGCAATCCGGGTAACACAATTCGGCGAGGCGGTTGACGCAGGCGTCAAGGCCCGTCAATCATCGCCCGCAAATCGCGGTCTCAACAAACGATCCGAAAGCAGGGAAGAAACGATGGAAAAAGCCGAAATCGGCCTGATCGGCCTTGGCACGATGGGCTCCAACCTGGCGCTCAACATCGCCGAGCACGGGCATCGCATCGCCGTCTTCAACCGCACCAAAGCGCGCACCGACGCTTTCGTCGAAAATGCCGGCGCGCTCAGGGATATGGTCGTGCCTTGCTTCAGCCTGGAAGAGCTTGCCGCCGCCATCCGTCCTCCGCGTCCGATCATCATCATGGTGCTGGCCGGCAAGCCGGTCGACGAACAGATCGCCGCCTTGCGCGGCGTGCTGTCGGCCAACGACATCGTCATCGACGCCGGCAACGCTAATTTCCGCGACACGATGCGGCGCTTCTCCGAGCTTTCCGGCTCGGGTCTCACCTTCATCGGCATGGGCGTGTCCGGCGGCGAGGAGGGTGCGCGCCACGGACCGTCGATCATGGTCGGCGGCACGGAGGACTCCTGGAAGTGCGTCGAGAAGGTGCTGACCGCTATTTCCGCCAAGTTCAAGGACGAACCCTGCGCGGCGTGGCTCGGCACCGACGGCGCTGGCCATTTCGTCAAGACCATCCATAACGGCATCGAATATGCCGACATGCAGATGATCGCCGAGATCTACGGCATTCTGCGCGACGGCCTCGGTATGGGGCCGAAGGACATCGGCACGGTGTTTTCCAACTGGAACAAGGGCCGGCTCAACTCTTACCTGATCGAGATCACCGCCAAGGTGCTGGCCGCCGACGATCCGAAGACCGGCAAGCCGGTGGTCGACATCATCCTCGACCGCGCCGGCCAGAAGGGCACCGGCAAATGGTCGGTCATCGAAGCCCAGCAGCTCGGCATTCCGGCGACGGCGATCGAGGCGGCGGTGGCCGCGCGCGTTCTGTCGTCGATCAAGGACGAGCGGCTGGCGGCGGAAAAGGCCTATGGCAACGCTGGCGTGACGAAGATTACCGGTGAAAAAGACGCCTTGCTGAAAGGTTTGGAGTTGGCGCTGTTCGCCGGCAAGATCTCCGCCTACGCCCAAGGTTTCGCGGTGATGAGCGGCGCCTCCAAGGAATTCAACTGGAACCTGCCGATGCCGACAATCGCCAAGATCTGGCGTGCCGGCTGCATCATCCGCTCGCAGATGCTCGACACCATGGCGGAAGCCTTCAGCAAGGGCGGCGCCTCGACCAATCTTCTGATGGCGCCGGCCTTTATCTCGTTGATGCAGGAGGCACACCCGTCGCTGCGGCGCATCGTGGCAAGGGCATCGGAGGCCGGGTCGCCGGTGCCGGCGCTGTCTTCGGCGCTCGCCTATTTCGACAGCTACCGCCAAGGCCGGGGCACTTCGAACCTGATCCAGGCGCAGCGCGATTTCTTCGGTGCGCATGGTTTTGAACGCATCGACGATGCGGGCGCGTTCCACGGGCCGTGGGGCAGTGGAGCGGCTGGCTAGCAAGGCCGGTTCAATAAGCCATCTAGACGAGCACTGGCGGGCTGAACGCCTGGACGTCGCCGGCGACGACAAGGCTCTGCAAAGAGCCTGGTGCGGCGCCGCCAATCAAGCCGAGCACCGAGCGGGCAAGCTCGGAGCCAGCCAGCCGGAAATTCTCGTTGACGACCAGCAACTCCCTTCGGAACAGGTGCAGCAGGTCCGACGACTGCTTCGATACGACATCGACATCGCGGCCGAGCTTGAGACCGGCATCCTCGATGCCGGCGACGATGGCCAGCGTCGCCGCGGCGGCGCTGCTGACGAAGCCGTCCGGCCTGACATCACGGCGCATCACCTGAGCCGTCCTCATCCTGATCTGCTCGATCGTATGATCGATGGAAACGGTGTTGAACGGGATTTCGCTCGCGCCGACCTCGCTCAGCGCATCGGCAAAGCCGTTCAGCGTATGGCTGTAGTAGGTCAGCCCGGGCGGCGGCGACAGAAGTGCCAGCCTGCGTCGGCCCATGCTCGCCAACCGGCGCACGGCTGCACTCGCGAACGCATGGTTGTCGAAGTCATGGTAGGGGTGGACAAGGCCCATGTCGGTGCGGCCATGCGTAGCAAAGGGCATGCCGTGCTCCAGCATATAGCGGGCGCGCGGATCGTTGGGCTGGGTGCGTGAGATGATGACGCCGTCGGCCGAGCCGGTCTCGACCAGATAGCGGATCGGCTCCATCGGATCCTGCGACCGGGAATAGGGCGTGACGATCAGGTGATAGGGCGTTTCGGCGAGCACTTCCGATACGCCGTAGATGATGTCGGAGACGAAGCTCATGATCTCGCGATCGGTATTGAGCACGAGGCTGATGACATTGGTCCTGCCGGTGCGCAGGCGCACGCCGGCGCGGTTCGGCCGGTAGCCGATCTGCTTGGCGACGAGCTGGACACGGCGCCTGGTTTCGGCGCCGATTTCCGGGGCATCCTTCAGGGCACGCGAAACCGTGGTGACGCCGAGGCCAGTCATGAAGGCAAGCGTCTTCAGCGTCGGTCGCCCCTGCGCCGACGCTTCCTCGTTCTTTTCCGTACGCCGTCTGTCCATTCGTCCCGCCCGTCAGGCGCATAGCAGCCGCAGGCCGGGTCGGCAATCGCCGCCATTGCCATACCGATATGCGTTCCAGCCCGACGAAGCCTCAATATACTGAAACGTTACAGATTGCCAATGTCGAGATGCCGGCCGCTCGTGGCGAGGTGGACGGGTCTTTTGCGAAACCCATTGGGATTCAAGAAGAAATCGCCCTTGCCATCGCCTTTTGTCGGCTTTCACGCGCCATTTCGGTGTTTTGCACTGCAGCGACGATGTTGCAGTGCACATAAGGGCGGCTGTTCATACGAATTTGTTCGCAGCTCGAAAAAATCTCGAACGCGCTTCGTTCATGGGGTTGCGCAGTCCGCGCAATTCCCGTATCGAAAATCTGTAACGTTTCAGATTCTGGGAGGAACCGAAATGCGCTATAAACTTTTGACCGCTGCGCTGGCCGCGACAGCCGCACTGCAGTTCGCCGGTCCGGCGGCCGCGACGGACCTGGAAGTCACCCATTGGTGGACGTCAGGCGGTGAGGCAGCAGCGGTTGCCGAGTTCGCGAAGGCTTTCGACGCTACCGGCAATCACTGGGTCGACGGCGCCATCGCCGGCTCCGGCGGCACGGCGCGGCCGATCATGATTAGCCGCATCACCGGCGGCGATCCGATGGGGGCCACCCAGTTCAATCATGGCCGGCAGGCGGAAGAGTTGGTGCAGGCCGGCCTGATGCGCGACCTCACCGATGTCGCCACCAAGGGCAAGTGGACGGAAGTCGTGCGGCCGAAAAGCCTGCTCGACAGCTGCACCATCGACGGCAAGATTTATTGCGTGCCGGTCAACATCCACTCCTGGCAGTGGCTGTGGCTATCGAACGAGGCCTTCGAGAAGGCCGGTGTGCCATTGCCGAAGGACTGGAATGAATTCGTCGCGGCAGCACCCGCGCTGGAAAAGGCCGGCATCATCCCGCTCGCCGTCGGCGGACAGGCCTGGCAGTCCTCCGGCGCCTTCGACGTGCTTCTGGCAGCGGTCGGTGGCACGGACACCTTCCTCAAGGTCTACAAGGACAAGGACGCGACATTTGCCGCCGGGCCCGAAGTAGCCAAGGTCTTCAAGGCTGCGGACGACGCCCGCAAGATGGCGAAGAACACCAATGTGCAGGACTGGAACCAGGCGACTAACCTCGTCATCACCGGCAAGGCCGGCGGCCAGATCATGGGCGACTGGGCACAAGGTGAGTTCCAGGTTGCCGGCAAGACCGCAGGCAAGGACTATACGTGCCTGCCAGGCTTGGGGCTGAATGAAGTCATCGCCACAGGCGGCGACGCGTTCTACTTCCCGCTGCTGAAGGATGCCGACAAGTCCAAGGCGCAGGAGGTGCTGGCCGAAACGCTGCTCGATCCCAAGACGCAGGTTGCCTTCAATCTCAAGAAGGGTTCGCTGCCGGTGCGCGGCGATGTCGATCTCAATGCGGCGAACGACTGCATGAAGAAAGGCCTCGCAATCCTCGCCAAGGGCGCCGTCATCCCATGGACGGACCAGCTGCTTTCACAAGACACCCAGAAGCAGAAGGAAGATCTCTTCGCCGAATTTTTCGCCAAGCCGGACCTGACCGTGGAAGAGGCGCAGAAACGCTTCGCCGCCCTCATCGCTTCGGCGGACTGACGTTGGAGTCTACTCACCTCGCTCCCGGCCCCGACAGGGCCGGGAGCGGACCGTCCTTACCCAGCCGGCTGACGAGATGAGCAAGAGCGAACGCCCCAACCCGCTGTTCCGCAACCTTAATGCGAAGATCGCCTCGATCCCGATGATCCTAACCGCGATGGTGGTTTTCGTCGGCGGCACCGTTTGGACGGTGCTCTACTCCTTCACCAATTCGAAGCTCTTGCCGCGGCTGCATTTCGTCGGGCTTGACCAATATTACCGGCTGTGGGCGACGCCGCGCTGGCTGATCTCGATCGAGAACCTGTTGATCTACGGCGCGATCTCACTGGTGTTCTCGCTGGTCATCGGCTTCCTCCTTGCCGCGCTGCTCGACCAGAAGATACGCTTCGAGGACACGTTCCGGACCATCTTCCTCTATCCCTTCGCGCTCTCGTTCATCGTCACCGGCCTTGTCTGGCAGTGGCTGCTCAACCCCGACTTCGGCATCCAGCATGTGGTGCGGGGGCTTGGCTGGGAGAGCTTCAGCTTCGACCCGCTCTACAATTCCAGCATCGTCATCTACGGCATATCGATCGCGGCACTGTGGCAAGGCACCGGGCTCATCATGTGCCTGATGCTGGCCGGCCTGCGTGGCATCGACGAGGATATCTGGAAAGCCGCGCGGGTGGATGGGATACCGATGTGGAAAACCTATCTGTTCATCGTCATTCCGATGATGCGTCCGGTCTTCATCACCACGCTCGTCATCATCGCCTCCGGCATCGTCAAGGTCTATGACCTCGTTGTGGCCCAGACCAGCGGCGGCCCGGGCATCGCCTCCGAAGTGCCCGCCAAATACGTCTATGACTATATGTTCTTCGCCCAGAACCTCGGCCAGGGTTTTGCCGCCTCGACCATGATGCTGCTTTCGGTGGTGATCGTCATCGTGCCTTGGGCCTATCTCGAATTCGGGCGGCGCAAATGAACATGGCAAACACCACCGCTGGAACAAGCGTTGCCGCCGGCGCGCGCCGGGACATTATCGGCCCTTACGGCCCGAAGCCGCGCCGCATGATTTCGCGCCGTAACATCTTCCTCTACGGCACATTGTTTGTCATGGCGGCCTACTACCTGTTGCCGCTCTATGTGATGGTCGTCACCTCGCTCAAGGGCATGCCGGAGATCCGGCTCGGCAACATCTTTTCGCCGCCACTCGAGATCACCTTCGAGCCCTGGGTCAAGGCGTGGTCGACCGCCTGCACCGGCCTCAACTGCGACGGGCTTTCGCGCGGCTTCTGGAATTCGGTGCGCATCACCGTGCCGTCGGTGCTGCTGTCGATCGCCATCGCCTCGGTGAACGGTTACGCGCTGGCCAACTGGCGCTTCAAGGGCGCCGACACGTTTTTCGTCATCCTGATCGTCGGCGCCTTCATTCCTTACCAGGTGATGATCTATCCGATCGTCATCATCCTGCGCGAGATCGGCCTTTATGGGAGTCTCAGCGGGCTGGTGATCGTCCATTCCATTTTCGGCATGCCGATCCTGACGCTGCTATTCCGCAATTATTTTGCCTCGATGCCGGAAGAGCTGTTCAGGGCGGCGCGCGTCGACGGCGCAGGCTTCTGGGGCATCTTCCTGCGGATCATGCTGCCGATGTCGCTGCCGATCTTCGTTGTGGCCATCATCCTGCAGGTGACCGGCATCTGGAACGACTTCCTGTTTGGCGTCGTCTACACCCGCCCCGATACCTATCCGATGACGGTGCAGCTCAACAACATCGTCAACTCGGTGCAAGGCGTGAAGGAGTACAATGTCAACATGGCCGCCACCATCCTTACCGGGCTTGTGCCGCTCGTCGTCTACTTCATTTCCGGCAAGCTTTTCGTGCGCGGCATCGCCGCTGGCGCGGTGAAAGGCTAGTGGATATGGCGCAGAACGGCACCAGCGTTTCTATCCAAGACCTGTCGCTCAATTTCGGTGTGGTGACTGTCTTGGAGACGCTCAATCTCGATGTCGCCGAGGGCGAGTTCATCGTGCTGCTAGGGCCCTCCGGCTGCGGCAAGTCGACCTTGCTCAACTGCATTGCCGGCCTGCTCGACGTTTCCGAAGGCCGCATCTTCATCAAGGGCAAGAACGTCACCTGGGAAGAGCCCAAGGACCGCGGCATCGGCATGGTGTTTCAGTCCTATGCGCTGTACCCGCAAATGACGGTGGAGAAGAACCTGTCCTTCGGTCTGCGTGTCGCCGGCACACCAAGGGACGAGATCGCGAAGCGCATCGCGCGGGCGGCCGAAATCCTGCAGATCGAGCCGTTGCTGCAGCGCAAACCGGCGGCGCTCTCCGGCGGCCAGCGCCAGCGCGTGGCGATCGGACGGGCGTTGGTGCGCGATGTCGATGTTTTCCTGTTCGACGAGCCGCTGTCCAATCTCGATGCCAAGCTACGCGCCGAGCTGCGCGTCGAGATCAAGCTGCTGCATCGCAAGCTGCAGAACACCATGATCTACGTCACGCACGACCAGATCGAGGCGATGACGCTGGCCGATCGCATCGCGGTTATGAAGGGCGGTGTCATCCAGCAGCTCGATGCGCCGCAGACCATCTACAACAGGCCTGTCAACCGCTTCGTCGCCGGCTTCCTCGGCTCGCCCGCGATGAATTTCATCGACGGCCGCCTTGAAAACGCTGACGGCGGTTGGCGGTTCGTGGCCGACTCACTCGAGATTCCACTTGGCACTTATGACTTTGCCGGTCCTCCAACCGTCGGCCCCGCCGTATTCGGTATCAGGCCCGAGCATGTCAGCCTGAACAGCGGCACGGGCTGGCCGTTCTCGACCGCCGCCAATGTCGAGGTGGTCGAACCGATGGGCTCCGACACGCTGGTCTGGCTGAAGCTTGCCCATCAGAATTTCAGCGTCCGGGTGACCTCGGAACGCACACCTAACAACGATGAGGCGGTGACGGTCGGCTTCGATCCGATGCGCGCTTCGCTTTTCGACGCCGCAACCGGCAACCGCATCTAGCTCTCGACAACCATCCTTCTAGCGACAATCCCAAGCAAAACGGACAGAGACGATGAACTGGTCATTCCAACTTTACAGCGCCCGCAATTTCCAGCCCTGGGAAGGCGTGCTCGCCACGCTCGGCAAGCTCGGCTACACCCAAGTCGAAGGTTTTGGTGGCGTCTATGATGATCCCAAGGCCTTTCGCGCTGAGCTCGACAAGAACGGGCTCGCCATGCCGACGGGACATTTCTCGATCGACGCGCTCGAGAACGATTTCGACGGCGTGCGCAGAACCGCCGACGCACTCGGCATCACGCTGCTCATCTGTCCTTTCCTGATGCCCGACCAGCGGCCATCCGATGCGGCCGGCTGGCGCGGCTTCGGCGAGCGGCTGGCCAAGGTCGGCGACGCTGCGAAGAGGGCCGGCTACGGCTTTGCCTGGCACAACCATGATTTCGAGTTCAAGAAGCTCGCCGACGGCTCGGTGCCGCAGGATCACATCCTGTCCTCCGCGCCTGATATCGGCTGGGAGATGGACGTCGCCTGGGTGGTGCGCGGCGGCGATGATCCGCTGCCCTGGATCGAGAAGCACGGCAAGCGCATCAGCGCCGTCCATGTCAAGGACATGGCCAAGCCGGGTGAGGGGCTGGATGAGGATGGCTGGTCGGATGTCGGCCATGGCACCATCGACTGGGCCGGCCTGATCAAGGTGCTGCGCGCCAAGAGTGCCGCCCAATACTACGTCATGGAACAAGATAACCCCAACGACATCGAGCGTTTTGCCCGCCGCTCCATCGCAGCCGTCAAGACCTACTAGGAGCAATCAGCATGGCAAAGAAACTTGGCATCGGCGTCATCGGCTGCGGCAACATCTCGAAGGCGTATTTTTCATTGGCGCCGCTGTTTCGCGGCATCGAGATGCGCGCTTGCGCCGACATCAATATGGATGTGGCGAGGGCGCGTGCGAAGGAGTTCAAGCTGCGCGCCGAGACCGTCGACGGGCTGCTGGAAGCCGACGACATCGACATCATCGTCAACCTGACCATCCCTGCCGTGCACTACGAAGTGTCGAAGCGGGTGCTCGACGCCGGCAAGCATGTCTATTCGGAAAAGCCTTTCGTGCTGTCGGTCAAGGAAGGGCTCGACCTGAAGAAACGCGCCGAGGCGAAAGGCCTGCGCATAGGCTCGGCTCCCGACACGTTCCTGGGCGGCGCGCATCAGCTGGTTCGCGACCTGATCGATACCGGCAAGCTGGGCAAGATCACGAGCGGCACCTGCCACGTCATGGGCCACGGCATGGAGCATTGGCACCCCAATCCCGACTTTTTCTTCCAGCCAGGCGCGGGTCCGGTGCTCGACATCGGACCGTATTACATCACCAATCTGATCCAGCTGATCGGACCGGTAAAACAGGTCGCTGCCTTCGCGACGACGCCGGCCAAGGAACGCACGATCAGTTCAAAGCCGCGCGCTGGCGAAAAGATTCCGGTCAACACGCCGACGACCATCCACGGCCTGCTGGAGTTCGAGAACGGCGCCGTGGTGACGCTCAATACCAGCTGGGACGTCTGGGCTCACGGCCATGCGCCGATGGAGCTCTATGGTGAGGCGGGTACGGTGTTCGTGCCTGATCCGAATTTCTTCGGTGGCGACGTGCGCTTCACGGACTCGGCCAAGCCGGTCAAGAAGCTGCCGAAATGGCCGCATCCGTTCGGTGTTCCCAATGAAATGCATTCGCAAGGGATGATGGCCAACTACCGCACATCAGGCCTCGCCGACATGGCGGTGGCGATCGCGGAAGGCCGGCCGCACCGCTGCTCGATGGAACTGGCGCTGCATGCCGTTGACGTCATGACCGGCCTGCTGCGTTCCGGCGAGACCGGCAAATTCGTCGCCATGCAGACGACATGCGAGCGGCCGGCGGCACTTGGCGTCAAGCAAGCCAAGGAGCTTCTGGCGAAGAAGAAATAGGCAGCATACCTCGACCCTCTCCCCGTTGCGACGGGGAGAGGGTAAGGGTGAGGGGCACAGCCGACTCGCCGCGATGCCGCGATGCCTGGCTCGCTTCCATTGAGGATTTCCCCATGCCCTACACGCCCGCCGAAAACCGCTATGAAAAAATGATCTACAATCGCTGTGGCCGTTCCGGCCTGAAGCTGCCGGCGATCTCGCTGGGGCTATGGCACAATTTCGGCAACGACACGCCGCACCGGACGAAGCAGGCGATCGCGCGCAAGGCCTTCGATCTCGGCATCACGCATTTCGACCTCGCCAACAATTACGGCCCGCCGCCCGGCTCGGCCGAGACCGCTTTCGGCGAGATACTGCGCACCGACTTCGCCGCCTACCGCGACGAGCTGATCATCTCGACCAAGGCCGGCTACGAGATGTGGGCGGGACCCTACGGCGAATGGGGCGGGCGCAAATACATGCTTGCCAGCCTCGACCAGAGCCTGAAGCGGATGGGGCTCGACTATGTCGACATCTTCTATTCGCATCGCTTCGACCCCGATACGCCGCTGGAAGAAACGATGGGCGCGCTCGACCATGCCGTGCGCTCGGGCAAGGCGCTCTATGCCGGCATCTCGTCCTACAATTCGCAGCGCACGCGCGAGGCCGCCGATATCTTGAAGCAGCTTGGCACGCCTTGCGTCATCCACCAGCCGAGCTATTCGATGCTGAATCGCTGGGTGGAGGAAGACGGCCTGCTCGACACGCTCGAAGGGCTCGGCGTTGGCTCCATCGTGTTCTCGCCGCTGGCGCAAGGCATGCTGACCGACAAGTATCTCGGTGGCATCCCCGACGGCAGCCGCGCTTCCCAGGGCAAGTCGCTGAAGACTGCCTTCATCAACGACAAGACCATCGCCAATATCAAGGCGCTCGACGCCATCGCCGGCAAGCGCGGGCAGACGCTGGCGCAGATGGCGCTGGCCTGGGTGTTGCGCAAGGGCAAAGTGACATCGGCGCTGATCGGCGCCAGCCGGCCGGAGCAGGTTGAGGACTGTGTCGGCGCACTCAAGGTGCTCGACTTCAGCGATGCCGAACTCGCCGAGATCGATACCTATGCGCGCGAGTCCGACATCAATCTGTGGGCGGCTTCGGCCGAGCGCAAAGGTCCGCCGAGGAAATAGGCCCGCTCGATAAGCCGGCAAAACAAAAACGGCGGGAACTCCCGCCGTTTTTCATGTGAAGGCGAGGTAGCCGTTTTCAGGGCGTCTTCGGCTTCTGAGCCGTGCCCAGTCCCGCCTTAGGTTTTGCAGGCGCCGGAGCGGAAGTTTTCATCTTCGCCTCGATCCAGCCGGTGTAATTGGCCAGCCGGGTGTAGATGCCATAAGCGTCCTTGTGGCCGCAGGCCGCACTGCCGTCCGCCGGGCCTTCGCCCCAACTGACGACGCCGACCTGGACCGGGCCGCCAGTGCCGGTCATGAACAGCGGGCCGCCGCTGTCGCCGTTGCAGGCATCGCGCACGCCGCTGGTGGTGCCGGCGCAGATCATGTTGCCGGTCAGCGGATCGGTCATGTCGGCGGCAATCGCATTGGCGGCCGCGTCGATGCCTTTTTCCGAATAGCGCATACGATGGGACAGATCGCCAAGTGCTGCCTTCAGGTCATGCGCATAGATGGCCTTGATGCCGCTGTTGCAGGCGGTGTTCGGCTCTAGGTCGAGGTCGGCAACCATCAGCGTCGTCGGGAAGGTGCCATCCTGCATCTTGCCCCAGCCGGTGACCGTCGTCTTGCCGGTATCGGGCGTTGCGTCATGGGTGACCTTGATGGTCGGCGCATCGGCCGGTTCGGCAAGCCGGAGCAGGCCGAGGTCGTTGTCGAGGGTCTGCTCGCTGTAGCCTTCGTTGACGATAACCTCCACCACCTTGTGGCGTTTACCCTCGCTGAGGTCGGTGGCGCCGGTCAGCACGGTGACGCTGCCGGGCGAAATCGGCCGGCCCTCGTCGTTGAGACAGTGTGCCGCCGTCAGCACCCATTGCGGTGCGATCAGGCTGCCGCCGCAGAATTGGGCATTGGCCTGCGAGGCCGGGTTCTCGTCCAGCCTGTCGGTGGTGAGCAGCGCCACCTGGAACGGATAGGCGCCCTTTTCGGCCTGGTTGCCGCCATAGACGCGGTCGGCGCCGTCGGGGTTCTCCGTGGCGGCCTTCGCTCTTGCATCGGTCACCCGCTTCATCGGCGAAACCGTCGCTTCGGGCTTGGCGGCAGCTTCGTCCGCATGGGTGGAGTTGGCGGCCGCAAGCGCGGCAGCGATGCCGAGCAACGACGCGGCGACGATCGGCTTGAACCGATGGATGATATGCACCTGAAATCCTCCTGAGAAACGTTCCCGAACGAGCCAGCCCCGGTGCGTGGTCAACGAAACAGTCCCGGCAAGCAGGCGTTGCTTCGCGGATCGCGTTCCCGTGCGGAACCCAATCAAAACCCTATAGCCCCCCACGGGCTACGTGAAAGCGATTTGTCATTCCAATGTTGTATTAATTTAGGCAATATATGTGTGCGGGTGTCTTTGGCGGGGCCTTCGATAGACCGTATGGGGTGATGAGCAGGTTCAGGCGCCGGTAATCAAACTCATTTTTCGGCTTCACCACGATCTCGACAATATTTCTATATCTTGATCCAGTCCTTGCTGACTTTTGGGAGAGTCTCACCATGACAAAACTGACAAACGCTATCATTGCGTCCGCATTGCTTTCCACCGCAATGTGGGCGGTCCCGGTTTTCGCCGCCGACCCTGGCTCCGCCAGTCCCGGCAATGGCGAAAGCATGCGGGACGTGACTGCAGGCGACTACAAGCCCGGGCGGGCAAAGCCAATCGCGACGCCGAAGCTGACCGACGAAGACAGCCGCGCCGCGCCGCTTGCCGACGAGGCAACGGCTGTCAAATCCTACGGCATCGTCGGACGGTCCGCCGATGGCAAGGAAATCAAGATCGAGCCCAGCGAAGCGCTGCGGGACCTTATCATCAAGGAACTGAATGCTCCGGCCAATGGAAAAGACGGGGCTGAGCGGAAGACCGAGGATCCGGACCTCGGCGAAGGCGAAGCCGGCCGCCAGGTTTTCGGCGCCGACGATCGCGAGCAGGTCAAGAACACCAAGACCTATCCGTTCTCTGCAATAGGCTATCTCGAAGCCAAATCGGCGAAGACGGGCAGCTTTGGCAGCTGTTCGGCAACGCTAATCGGTCCGCGCACGGTGCTCACCGCGGCGCACTGCCTCTACAGCCATGAGGACAAGGACTGGCTCTCCGAGTATCTGTTCGTGCCGGGTCTCAATGGCAGCACCGCCGATGACGCACCGTTCGGCGCCTTCACCTTTGAAAGCGCCTATGTGCTGCAAGGCTTCATCGACAACTACCAGGGCTATTATGGTTCGGTCCTCCTGTGGGATCTCGGCATCGTCACGCTGAAGCAGGACGTCGGCACCAACCTCGGCTGGTTGGGCTACGCCAACTATGACGATCTCGGCGACTTCACCGCCAACCTCGTCGGCTATCCCGGTGACAAGCCGATGGGCACGATGTGGAAGGCAAACTGCGAAGTGCATGCCGAGAACATCGCCCCGGAATATTTCCAGTATGACTGCGATACGTTCCCGGGATCGAGCGGCAGCTCGGTTTATGCCTATGACAACAACTCCAAGCAGCGCATCATCACCGGCGTCAACGTGGCGGAAAGCCCCGACGCGAACACCGCCGTGCGCTTGAACGCTGCCAACATCCAGTGGATCAACAGCCTGTACAAATAATCGCCGCGCATTCGCAGTGGAAAGGCGGCGGAGCAATCCCGCAGCCTTTTTCTTGGCGGGCACTTCCGTCGCGGTTCTCTTGCACGAGGCCGGCTCGCCGACTACGCTTGAACGGCCAAGGGGTTGGCATCCAAAAGGGGTTTTGGAATGGCGCGGGTAAGGGCAGTGTTGGAGATCGCGGCCGCATCGATGCTGGCCGTGCTGATGCTTTCGCCGGCCTTCGCCGATCCGGCCGCCGCACCTGCCGATGGCGCCTGGGTGGAACGGGTGCAGATCCTCTATCGGGCGGACACCCGCTCCGTGCTGCGCAGGACGGTCCGGGTATGGGATTTTCATCCGGAAAAGAACCTCGACTTCGTGTGGGAGCCGGCGGCGAGCCAGTCGCCCGACCGGACGATCGCCGAAGACGGCACCATCAACGGCAGGGGCAGGCTGGTGTGGCGGGTGCGTGGCTCGGCCAGCTATGATCCCAAAACCATCTATTCCAGCTATTTCGGTGACATCAGGGAAGGCCGCCCCGACGGGCAAGGCCGGCTTGAGCTGCGTTCGGGCGAGGTTTTCGACGGGCATTGGCTTGCCGGAGAACTCAGCGGAAAGGGCATCCATGTCGATGCGGACGGCAACCGCTACGAGGGTCGGTTCGTCGCCGGCGTGCCGAATGGCGAGGGGCGGCTGCTATCAAAGACCGGGGAGATTTTTGCCGGCTCATTCGTCGACGGGTTGAAGAACGGCAGGGGCCGAATGCGGCTGGCCGGCGGCACGGTCTACACGTCGCAATGGGCGATGGGCGAGGAGGTCGGCGGCTCGCGCCCCGACGTGCTGGCCGATGCCAGGGTCGGTGGGCTCATCAAGGCACAGACCGGCGGTGGTGACGCAGACAAGGTCGAGATCGGCGTCGCGGTCGACCAGCGCATGACCCAGCAGTCCGACATGCAGTATCAGCATCTGGTGCGCGACGAAGACATCGCGATCTATCCGCAGTCAGATCAGTACAATGACAGCTGGAACGGCACCGGCCAGGTCGCCACCGGCAATGTCTACGAAGGCATGGACTGGGAGGACGCGCCGGCCTTTGCCGAAGTCGATCTGAAGACGTCGGACCAGTCCAAGGTCAAGCTCGACAGCCTGGAGATGAAGGTCGCCGCCAGCGATGCCTATCGCAAGCCGATGCTGTCGATATCGGAGCATTTCGGCTGCGTCGGCTTCAGGCCTGATTTCTCGATCGTCAACAATGGCTGGGGCGACGCCAAGGACATGAAGATGTCGATCCAGTTCACCGCGGTCGATGATGAAGGCAATCCGACCGGTGATCCCAGCCGCATGTTTACAAAGGACGTCGGCAGTTTCGGCGAGGGCGTCGACGTATCGGTCAAGAGCGTGCTCTCGGAAGCCGGCGTCGATACGGCCAGCCTGGAGACGGGGCGCTTTCCCTGTCCCTCGGTGGACAGTCTCAATGTTTGCCGCAGCCAGCTGACCAACAAGATCAAGTTCGGCGAGGTCGCCGATTATCTCGGCACCATGCAACAGGCGATGACGCTGAATGCGATCGGCAAGTTCGACTATTCCTGGTCCGATGACGAGGGTCATCTCTACCAGCAGAGCGAGCCGTTCCGCACCTCCATCACCATGGCGGTCCTGGAGACGCCGGAAGCGATGGCCGAATGCGGCGATGGCGGCGGCGGCACGCCGGAAGCGATGCGCTACCAGAACATCGAGTTCCCGATCGGCAAGCATGACTACACCATTGCCATGCCGGTGCGCGGCAACAAGAAGATCAGCGCCTACACGGCGCGGCTGAAGATGTGGTCGTCGATGTCGTCGATCCATAGTTTCAGCATCGCCGCGCACTTCGCCGACGGCAGCGTGCGCGAGAGCAAGCCGGTAACCTTCTTCTATTTCCGGCCGAAACAGTCGCTGTTCGAGACCAAGACCGAGCCGGCGGCATGCTATCTGCCGCGCGACATGGTCGGCTGCGGTTAGCTATTTGCGGCCCATCTCGAAATAGTTGGGCAGCGGGATGAGCCGGGTGAAGATCGTGCCCTGGGCGAAGACGCGCAGTTCCAGCAAAGAACCGGACGAGCGCTCGGCGCTCTGATCGAACAGGAAATTGCCGAGCGAATAGACCTCCGCCACATCGCCGCCGGCAAGCGGGACGATCGCCTCACTCGATACATGTGGGTGACCGCCGACGATGGCCGAGACACCGCGCAGGCGCATCTGGTCGGCAAGCATGTCTTCCCGCGCCGATGGTGCTGTCTTGTATTCGCGGCCCCAGTGGACGAAGGCGACCACTGGCCGCTCGGCATCCTCGTGCAGCAGCCGGTCGAGCAGGGCAGGGATGAGCAGGTCGGTGTTCTTCGAACCGTTGGTGTCGATGTCGGTCAGGCCGACAAGGTCGAGATCGGCAAGCGCCAGCGTCTCGCCCTGGCCGAAATGCGGGATGCCGGCTTCATCCAGGGCGCGCAGCGTCTCGGCGTAGCCTGACGGGCCGAGATCATAGGCGTGATTGTTGGCGAGGCCGACGCCGGTGACATGCAGCCTCTTCAGCATGTCGACCCCTAGATCCTCCGGCATCGCCAGCGTCATGTCGTCGATCGCTTCCGGCACGTTAGGCAGGATGACGCCTTCGAGGTTGACGATCAGCGGCCGCGATCCGGTCAGGGCCAGAACGCTGCCGACGATCCGGTCGGCAACGCCGTCACGAACAAGGATCTTCTTCATGGCGCGGCCGAAATTCACGTCGCCGGCGAGGTAATAGATCCTGTCCTTTGGCCGTGCCGGGTTGTTGAAGCCGGGGCCGAAGGCGCCGAACAGCGCAACGACATAGCTGGTGGTCCGCTCGACATAGTCCGACGTGTGTTCCTGCGAGTTTTCGTTGGCGACGACCAGCGGTTGGGCGCCGAACAGCTCGCGCTGCAGCCTCGTCTGAATATAGAGCGCGCCGACGGAATCGGCATGATCGGGCTGGTGAAGTGCTGCTATGCCGTCGAGCGACCCGGCGGCCAGCATGTTCAGCGACTGCTGGTCGAATCGTAGCGCGTCGTGCTGCGGCAGATAGTGCGAGAAGTCGGTGGATTCGACGATCAGCGTGTCCTGGTCGACGATCGGCTTCAGCGCCTCGGCCAGCCGGTCCCAGTCGCCGCGGCGTGCCTTCACCGACATTGCCACGGGCACGATTCTCGCCTCCGGGAAATAGTGATGCAGGAACGGCAGCATGGCGCGCACGCCATGCTCCTTGTCGAACAGGCACGACTCCTCGACCATATCGCCGTTCGTCTCGAGACGGCGTACGGCATCGGTGTCGGCCGCGATCGGGCCAAGCACGGTGTCGAAGCCGCGCAGCGTGGTGGCGTAGAGCTTGTGCGTCTTGTGAAAATGGTCCGGCGACAGGATGATGATCCGTTTGTAGCGGAAACCGGACGCCGCCCGGAACCCCAGCGCCACCAGGTCGGCCGCCAGCAGATGATGTGGCACGGTGATGCCGGTCAGCCGCTGGTTGGATGGTGGGACATCGGCAACGTTGGCGATGGCATCCTTGAACAAAGTGGCGTCGTCGTAGAAGGGCGGGAAGTTGTCGGTGCCGGGCGGGCAGACTATGGGGGCGGCGAAGGTGGGGAGGGGCAGGAGAGTGATGGCGAAGATCAGCAGGATGCTGGTCTGCGCCCAGGCACCCCCCTCTGTCCTACCGGACATCTCCCCCGCAAGGGGGGAGATTGGCAGCTTCTGCCTCGCGAGTTTTCTTGCAGCCCTGCAGATGAGCGTAAGCAGCCATGACAGCCGATCTCCCCCCTTGCGGGGGAGATGTCCGGCAGGACAGAGGGGGGTGCCTGGGCGCGAACCTCGCTTCCTCATGGCTCGGCGAGCACGATGTTTTCCACGCCGCCGACATAGTAGAACGGCTTCTGCTTCGACGACGTCAGCCGCACCACTTCGCGCGAAATATAGTCGGCAAGGCCGAACAGTGTCACGCCGCCGTCCGACGTCCTGGCTTTGCCGCGCAGGCCTTCGAGGATCGAATAGGTGAAGACGCCGTGGCCGAGTTCCGGCAGTTCGGCTGCGGTGTTGTTGGCGGCGGTGGCCGAGAACACGACGATGCGCGCGTCTTGCGCGTCTTTTTCCAGGCGCGGATTGAAGGCGTTGGCGGCATGGCAGGTGTCGAGCAGCATGAAGCGCATGCCCTTGGCGCGCTCGACCGATTTCTGGATGTCCGACCAGTCGACAAGCGAAGAGCGTTTCCAGCGTTCGGCATCCTGTTTGCGGCCGTCGGTCGGGATGAAATAATAGTCCTCGTCGATGTTGATGCCGTGGCCCGCGACGAAAATGATGGTGGTGTCGCGCTCGCCTGGCTGGTCGAGGAAATCGGCGAGCTGGTCGTCGATCGTGTCGGAGTCGGGCTCCAAGATGGTGTCGGCACCGGCGACGGCGTAGGTTTGCTTGGCCTTGTCGGGGCTCTCGTCGAGCGCTTCGCGGTTGACCAGCACCAGCGTCTCCATCGACGAGAACAGCGGTGCCGATTTCTGCGAGATCACCTTGAGGAACTCGGTGGCGTCATCGACGGGGTAGCGAAGGTCGCAGGCGCGGCCCGAACAGGCGTCGGGCAGGAACGGATATTTGTCGACGCCAATGACCGCGACATAGAGCTTGCCCTTGGCCCCAGCCTTCTCGGTCTTTCGCGCCAGCGCCGTCACGCTGCGCTCGGTCAGATAGCCATATTCGTTGGTGCCGGTGACGCGGATGGTGTTCTCGCCATTCTCGACCGGTATCTCGACGATGGTGCTGTCGCCGTCCACCGAGCGGGCCGTGACATCGCCGACATTGCGGCTGTTCGACAGGATCGAAAAGCCGGCGACATCCGTTCCGGCTTCCTTGGCGCCTGATATCTCGACGGCGACATAACCGTCGCGGACCTTGCTCTGGTCTTCGGCGACGCGGATGCCGAACTCCGGCGGCTTGCGCTGCAAAAGCTTCTGCAACTCGTTGTCGACGCCGGGCCGCATCTCCCCGACCGCCTGTTTGGCGCTGCGCAGGATGATTGCCCGGCGAACCATTTCCGGGCTCCAGAGATATTTCTTCAACTGGCCGGCGCGGATAAAACGACCTTCATGGTCGCGGCCCTGGTTGACCTGCCAGCCGATCAGCTTGTCGCCCTCGTCTGAGGAATAATAGTAACCCTGCGGCATCCAGACGATCCATTGCGAGCCGGCAAAGAACATCGACACGATCAGCTCGTGCGTCTTCAGGTTCCACAGTCTCAGCGTCTGGTCGGCACTGCCGGTGACCAGCAGGCCGGCCTTCTCCGAGGCGACCATGGCGTTGATCTCTCCGGCATGACCGGTGAATTCGCCCGACACTTTCGCGGTCGCGGTTCTGTATTCGATCAGCGTACCGTCATTGCCGCCGGTGATCAGGCCAAGGCCCTTGTCGATCAGTGTGTAGGCTGAATGGACAAAACCGTTGGTGGCGTCGTTCTCGATGCCGCCTACCATTTTGCCGCCATTGGCGATCTCCAGCACGGCATTTTCCAGTGCGTCCTTGCCTCCAGGCGCGGCGCGCAACGACCACTGGCCGTCGGCCAGCGCCGCGCGGGCGAACGAGCTTGGCTCGATCAGCGGTTGCGGGCCCTCGAAGAAACGCCCGGCGGTGGGCAGCTCCAATCTGTTATCCAACGCGCCTTGTTCTTCAGGGCAGGAGACGCGCTCGGGGCAAGGATTGGCGTTGCCCCAGGCGATGACCTCGTTCGCCGCGTCGATACCGACGGCGGTCACGGGTTCGCCCGCGCCCTGCAGCAGCGCCTTGCGTTCGCCGGTCGCGGGGTCCCAGACCTCGATGGCGTTGCGCGTGCCGCCGGCGGTCGCCACCAGCGCGCCACCGGCACTGGCAGTGCTGGCATGGACCGTGCCGTCATGGCCGGTGTAGTCGAGCGTCTTTTCGCCGGTGTCGGTGTTCCAGACGATGGAGCGGTGCCTGTCGGCGCAGCGGTAGCCGCAGGAGGCGATGAGCCGCGCATCCCTGGCGAAGGTCAGCGAGCCGATGAGGAAATCCTGCGTCGGCATGGCGCGTGCCAGTGTGCCGTCGGCCGCGCGCCAGAGCTGCACCTGCCCGTCCTTGCTGCCGGTGGCAAACAGGCTGCCGTCCTGCGACACGGCCAGTGCGATGACACTGATGTCCCGCAGCGGCTCGGCTTCGTCAGGCAAGGCGATCTCCTCCCCCTTCACGACGTCCCACAGCCGGATACCGTTGTCGGTGGTGGTCGCCGCCAGCCGGGTTCCCGCGGCGGCGAAGGCGAGCTTGTCGATGTGCCAGGAATCGGCGTCGAGCTTCTTGTCTAGTGTCCAGCCGATCGCGGATTTGTCGTCCAGCCGCCAGAGATAGACGACGCCGTCGGCGCCACCGGCAGCCAGTGTCTTGCCATCGGGAGAAAAGGCGAGATCGTAGGTCGCGTAATCGGCGGCCTTGAGCACAGCCCTGATCTTGCCGGTGGCAAAGTCGAACAGCCTGATGTCGCCATAGGGCGGCTTGTCGCCAAGACTGGCGCCGAAATAGCCGCCGGCGGCGATCGTCTTGCCGTCGGGCGAGATCGAGACCGCGAAGATCTTGCCGTCGCTGCCATTGCCGAGATAGCCGCGGATGGTGCGCAGCGTCGCCCCGCTCTGCCAGTCCCAGATGCGGATGGTCTTGTCGTTCGATGCCGAGACGATGTCTTCGCCATCGGGTGTGAAGGCGAGATCGGTGACCTGTGCACTATGGCCGCCAGTGTCCAGGTCGAGGTGGAAATCCAGTGCGTCCTCGGCACGGGCAACCGAAGTCCCGATCAATGCTCCGCCCAGAGCCAGCCAGCGGCAGGCGCGCATGATGCGGAGACTGGATTTTCCCATTGCTATTTGGCTTCGGCCGCAGGCGGCGCATTGCGCACATAGGTCTCGATCGCCGAGGCGAAAGCGGGTGAACCCGCCTTGCGCTGCTTGTCTATGTAGCCGGCAAAATAACTCCAGAAGGACACGGCGTAGTCGTGGAAATAGGCATCCGTGACTTTGCGCGAACACAGGTCGCCATCGACGCAGAAGGACAGGCGATTGAGGAAATAGACGATGCGGTCGAAATTTTCGTTGAAATCGGCGAGCGGCATGTCGCCCCCGGCGGCGGTCATGGCCTCGATGCCGATCCGCTGCCGGAACACCTGCTCCTCGGTAGGCGAGGGGTTGGCGCTGAGCAGGTTGTCATATTTGGCGTTGAGGGCCGTTAGACGATCTTTCAGGGCGCGCTGCGCCTGCTGGTAGTCCTTGTTTTCCCAAAGTTCGACCAGCGACATGGTCTGCTCGACGCGCTTCTGCTCCTGGTTGGCCAGGAACTGATAGACCGAGAACATCAAGGTGAAGATGATGGCGAGACGCACCGCCATGCCCGACCAGGCATAGGCCAGCATGCGCCAGTCGCGGTCGGTGAAGGGGTTGCTCTCCTTCTTGATCTCATGGCTGCTCGGCCACGGGAAACCTTCCGTGGTTTCCGGCAGAGGCGGTTTCGCGGGCGGCGCCTTTGCGGGCGCTGCTGTTTGCCTGGTGTTGCCCGCCGGTTTCTTCATCCGCAGCTGTCCAGTTCGATGGTGGCGGAGGGATCCAGCACGATGCCTGGCGCCTCCAGCTTCTTTTTCAGGCATTCCAGTTGCAGGCGCGAAATCATGAACTGCAAGTCGGGCTCCACCGCTCCCTTGTTCGGTGACGGCAAAGCTTCGACGATACCGCGCGAGGCGCAGTTGCTGAGATCGACGACAATGGCACCGCTGGCGCTTTTGGCGATCTGGTCGTACTGATCGAGAAAACAGGTCGCCAGCTCCGAATTGGTGACGATCTGCTTGACGCACAGGCCGCAGGCCTCGTCCGCTGAGGCATTGGCGATCAGCAACAGGCCGCCGGCAAGGCCGGCGACCGTTCCACGCCAGGAAAACACAGAGTTCTTCACAATCGATCCTATCCGTTTCATCCGGCCGTCATGCGCCAAGGCCGCGGGCCGGGAATGTTCTCATATCGCGCCGATCGCGCAAGAGCGGCGCAACAGAGGCGTGAGGCTTTGGCGCCGGTATCCGCTCAGGCGCGTGGCACCGTCTCCATCGGGAAGATCATCACCGCGCCCTTTGGCCCACCCTTGTCGCCAAACCGCATCACCGAGCGGGTTGCAGGCGCCATGCCGAGATCGGTCAGCATGTCGGAGAAGCTGGCGGAGCCCATCCCGCGTGTCGCAGAGGCGACGCCGTCCTGCGCCAGGAAACTCAGGTCCTGCTTCTCGCTTTCCGGCGGCGCCTCGGTCAGAACCGCAATCATCCGTTCCATGCCGAAGCTGGTGTCGGTGAAGGCCAGCAGTCCCTCCTCTAGCGTGGCCTGAGGGGCGAGGCGCTCGGCAACGATGTGGGTGATCGAATAGTCGCTGCCGACATAGAGCACGTTGATGTCGACCAGAAGGCCCGAGCTGTTCTTGGCCAGCACATGCACTTCGTCGCCCGGTGAGACGCGCGGCACCACTGACGCCTGCAAGGGTTCGAGGCCGTCCTTGTCACGGCGTTTGACCTGGAATTGGACATCGACGTCCGCGGGCTTGTAGTCGGAGGCCGCCGCCAGCCGCGAAAGCCCGGTGGCGCGGAAGATGGTGCGCAGGTTCCTGGTCGTCGCGTCGACCAGCTTCTGGCGGTCATCCATGTGGATGATGATCAGCAGCGGCTTGCTCCCGTCCTTCAGGGTCACATCGCCCGATGCCGGCAGCAACCATAGCGCCGGCTTGTCGGTCGCATCCTCGGCCGCGCCGGCAATGGCATTCTCGCGCATCACCGCGAAGCGGAGTTCGGCGCTTTTGCCGGGCTCGACCAGCTCGATGTTGAAGCCGGTCTCCTTGGCCGTCGCCAGTTCGTCGAGAACCGAATTGACCAGAGCGGTCTCCTTCTCAAATCCCTTGGCCGCGGCGGGCCGCGCCACGACGAGCTTGTAGTCGACAGCGATCTCCGCCACCCGCGCATAGGCGTTGGCCGGAATGTCGGCGACCTTGAGCGCCGGCTTCTTGTCGAACTCGACCGGCTTGACGCGGCTTTCCAGGTTTTTTGCCGACCGCACTTCCAAAAAGCCGACCGCGTCGGAAAGCGGCGATAGCGCCGAAGGCAGGATGGCGAGCTTGCTGCCGGGAGTGAGGCGATGCAGCAGACCGGCTCCGATCGTCGCTTCGCCGTCCTTGATGACGACGGGCCACTGCATGACCGCGTCTGTCTTGTCGGTGCCGAACACACGGGCATCCAGTTCGCCCTCGAACAGCGGCGTCGGCCGGGTGCGGCTGTCGGCCGAATATTGCTGCAGCACGGCCTGACCAAGCTGGCGGTAGGTGACGTTGGGATTCTCGGCCAGCTTCGACAGGATGGTGAAGGTGAACAGGCCGAACCGGGGCGCATCCGTCGTGCCCTTCGGCAGCGGCATTTCCGGCGTCGTCTCCACCGTCTGTGCGGCATAGAACGCGACCAGCTTGCCCTTGGCGATCGGTTCGCCGCCGGTCGGGGTCAGGCTGAAGGCGGGCTTGCGCGCGCCGTTGTTGTCGATGCCGCGCGAGCCCGGGGCCGATGTCACCTCCTCATAGGCCTTGATGGCAGCGGCCCGCTCGGCCTCGCTGCCGCCGACCAGGTCGGCGAACTCGACCTTGCGCTCCAGCTCGTCGTCGACCTCGACGGCGCGTGTCGCTGTGCCGGAATGGCAGCAGTCGAACACCACCCAGACGAAGGCGCCCTTGTCGCGGATAGCGTCGAGTGCCGCGCCGATTTCGTTGTCGATCAGCGCGTTCGGCACGCCGGCATCACGGTTGATCCATTTGTCGATGTCGACGGGCAGGAAGATCTCGTCGAGCCCGTCGGTCTCGTCGCCCTTGACCATCTGCGGCTGCTGGGCGCCATGCCCGGACAGGTGCAGGTAGACGAAATCGTCGCGCTGCACCTTGGCGGCGAGGTTGGCCAGTGCGGCCTTGATCGCCGCATGGGTCGGCAAGCCACTGGCGCCGGGGACATCCTTGGCGAGCAGCGTGACATTCTCGGGCGCGAACCGCACCGGGTCGGGCACGTTCTTAAGGAGATATTCGTGGACGAGGCCGGCATCGTTCTTCGGACCGATCAGCCAGTTCCTCCGCGGCAGAGCAGGATATTCGGTGCAGGCGACCAGCAGCGCATGGTAGGTGCGCGATGCGGCCATGGTCCGGAACGACACCATGCCGGCCATCGTCAGCGCGGACGTGCCGACCAGCAGCGTCCGCCGCGTCAATTTGATCATGATTGCTTCCCCAAGCCCGATCGAATTTCCAAGCGCGGCAACTCTTGCCGAAGATTTTGTCAGTATTTTGAATGTTGCACCGGAGAGCAATCTGCCTGTTACCCGCTCCGGCCGATGTTCTCGATAGCCTTCCCGGCAGAGATGGTGGAAACAGTAGCAAAAATGCTGGTTCGTCGCTATCTGGAGGGGACAGGGATCGCTTGTGCGTGGAAATGATGCGCAAGCGACGCAAGGCGAGTTGGATCAAGGACCATGGCGGCAAGGGATGTGCTGACGAAGAACCAGCTGTGCGTGCTTGAGAAGCTTGAGGCCGCCAGCGGCCCGCTCAGCGCCTACACCTTGCTTGACCAGTTGCGCGAGCGTGGTTTCCGCGCGCCACTGCAGGTCTATCGGGCGCTCGACACGCTGGTGAAGTCCGGTTTCGTGCATCGGCTCGAAAGCATCAACTCCTTCGTCGCTTGCGTCGAACCACACGATCACAGTCACTCGATGACCGCCTTCGCCATCTGCGACACTTGCGGGCAAGTGACCGAGATGTCCGACCATGATGTCGACCACCGGCTGGACGAATGGGTGCGCTCGACAGGCTTCGCCGCCAAGAAGGCGGTGATCGAATTTCGCGGGACGTGTGCCAAGTGCCTGGCGGAAGCGGCCTAAGACCTTATCTTCGTCATCCTAGGGCGGATTAAACGCGAAGCGGAACGGAGACCCTAGGATGACGAAGTGGCGGAGCGTCAATGCGCCTCGTCCCAGTTGTTGGCGGCGCGGGCGTCGACATGCAGCGGCACCGACATCGATACCGCCGGCATCGCCGCGTTCTCCATGACGTGGCGCACGACCGGGATCGTCGCCTCGACTTCGGCCTCGACGGTCTCGAAGATCAATTCGTCATGCACCTGCAGCAGCATACGTGCTGAAAGACCAGCTTTTTCCAGCGCCTCCTCCATGCGGATCATGGCACGGCGGATGATGTCGGCTGCGGTGCCTTGCAGCCGGGCGTTGATCGAGGCGCGCTCGTTGAAGGCGCGCAGCGACGGGTTCGAGGATCGGATGTCCGGATAGTGGATGCGGCGGCCGAAGATCGTTTCGACAAAGCCGTGCTCGCGGGCATAGGCCTTGGTCTCTTCGATGTAGTCGCGGATGCCGGGGAAGCGCTCGAAATATTTCTTGATGTAGTTGCTTGCCTCCTCGCGCGGGATCGACAGCTGGTTGGCGAGGCCGAAGGCCGAAATGCCGTAGATGATGCCGAAATTGATCGCCTTGGCGCGGCGGCGGACTTCCGAAGGCATGCCCTCGACAGGCACGTTGAACATTTCCGACGCCGTGATGGCGTGGATATCGGCGCCATCAGCGAAGGCCTGCTTGAGCTGTGGGATCTCAGCGACATGGGCGAGCACCCGCAGCTCGATCTGGCTGTAGTCGGCCGAGACCAGCCGATGGCTTTTGTCGGTGATGAAGGCGGTCCTGATCTTGCGGCCTTCGGCGGTGCGCACCGGGATGTTCTGCAGGTTCGGGTCGGATGATGACAGGCGCCCCGTCGTTGTCGCGGCCAGCGCGTAGGAGGTGTGGACGCGCTTGGTTTCGGGGTGGATGAAGCCGGGCAGCGCATCGGTATAGGTCGATTTCAGCTTGGTCAGCTGTCGCCAGTCGACGATCTTGCGCGGCAGTTCATGCCCCTCGGCGGCAAGGTCTTCGAGAAGCTGCGCCGAGGTCGACCACTGGCCGGTCTTGGTCTTGGACCCGCCGGGCAGACCCATGCGCCCGAACAGGATGTCGCCGAGCTGCTTTGGCGAGCCGATGTTGATGCGTTCGCCGATGAGCTGATAGATTTCTTCCTCCAGCCGGGCGGCGCCCTGCGCCAGTTCGCCCGACAGCCGCGACAGGATCTGCCGATCGACAGAGATGCCGCGCTGTTCCATGCGCGCCAGCACCGGCACCAGCGGCCGTTCCAGCCGCTCATAGACCGACACCAGACCCTTGGCGGCAAGGCGCGGTTTCAGCACCAACCAGAGCCGCAGCGTCATATCGGCGTCTTCGGCGGCATGTGCGGTCGCCTTGTCGATGTCGACCTGATCGAAACCGACGGAGCTTTTGCCGGAGCCGGTCACGTCCTTGAGCGAGAGAGGGGTATGACCCAGCCATTTCTCGGCAAGCGAGTCTAGGCCGTGACCATGGGGGGTACCGGCGTCGAGCACATAGGAGATCAGCATGGTGTCGTCAAAGGGCGCGACATCGATGCCGTAACGGCTCATGACGACGAGATCGTATTTCAGGTTCTGCGCGATCTTGAGAACCGACTTGTCTTCCAGCAGCGGTTTCAGCAAGGCCAGCGCCTCGCGCAGAGGAATCTGGTTTTCAACCACGCCGCCGCCGAGCAGGTCACCGTTGCCGCTTTTGTGGGTAAAAGGAATGTAGGCGGCGCGGCCGGGCGCCGTGGCGATGGATATGCCGATCAACTCGGCTTGCATCGGATCGGCCGACGTCGCCCTGACGTCGAAAGCGGCAAGGCCGGTCCCGGTTGCCTCGGCGACCCAGGCTTTCAAGGTCGCGATATCGCGGACGCAGTGATAGGCAGATGTATCGATCTTGCGGGTGGCCGCACTCTCCAGCCTCAGCGCGGCGAGCAGGGAAGGGGTGTCGCCTTGTTTTGACGTTTCCGTCGTTGCCGCTCCGCTGGCCTGGCCAGGCTCGGCGCCGGACTCGGCTCGGGCAACAGCTGGCACTCCGGCCCCGACATCCGGGCCATGGGCATGATCGGCGCGTTCGACCGTCACCGCGACGGCCTGGACATCACCTGCCTCGGTGCCGGTCGCTTCCGCCACGCGGCGGGTGAGCGAGGTGAATTCCATGGTCTTGAGGAAGCCGATCAGTTTTGGGCCGTCCGGCGGGTGCAGCACGAAGTCATCCAGCCCCTCGGCCACCGGCACGTCGTTCATCAGCGTCACCAACTGACGCGAAACGCGCGCCTTGTCGGCGTTGGCGATGATCGATTCGCGCCTCTTGTCCTGCCTGATCTCGCCGGCGCGGGCCAGCAGCGTGTCGAGGTCGCCGAACTGCTCGAGCAGTTGTGCCGCCGTCTTCGGCCCGATGCCGGGCACCCCAGGCACATTGTCGACCGAGTCACCGGTCAGCGCCTGCAAGTCGACCATTTTCTCTGGCGGCACGCCCCATTTCTCGATCACCTCGGGAATGCCGATCTGGCGGTCCTTCATCGGGTCGTACATGCCGACCGTGTCGCCGACCAGCTGCATCAGGTCCTTGTCGGAGGAGATGATGGTGGTGTCGCCGCCGGCCTCGCAGGCGAGCCTGGCATAGGTGGCGATCAGATCGTCGGCCTCATAGCCTTCGACTTCTATGCAAGGCAGGTTGAACGCCCTGGTTGCCTGGCGGATCAAGCCGAATTGTGGGATCAGGTCTTCTGGAGGCGCCGAGCGGTTGGCCTTGTATTCCGGGTAGAGGTCGTTGCGAAAGGTTTTCGACGAATAGTCGAAAATGACGGCGAAATGCGTCGGCACAATGCCTACATCGGTGTTGCGTGCGTCGAGCACCAGCTTCCACAGCATGTTGCAGAAACCGGAAACGGCGCCGACTGGCAGGCCATCGGATTTGCGGGTCAGCGGCGGCAGCGCGTGATAGGCACGAAAGATATAGCCGGAGCCGTCGACAAGGAAGAGATGATCGCCTTTTTTCATGTCGGCAGGGATAGCGCGGCTCGGCGGCTTGGTCCATGCCAAAGGCGGCCTCAAATATCGGTTCCGGCAACACCCTGACAGACCGGCACCGACCCGCTCACGGTCATGTTACAAAAGTGTAATCTTCGTGCCCTTGAATCGCCACGTTCAAAGACACAAATACATGCTATCGGCAATTTTCGCCGAGTCCGGAGCAAGGCCCGTCCCCCGCCTATCCCGGACACCTGCGGCAGCCTATCCCCCCTCTCCGGGCTGCCGCATCGTTTCGAGTAGAAGGCCGCCGCGGTTCCCCCTCCACCACGGCGGTCTTTTTTATCTCGGACGGACGTCTGCAGCCCGTGGTCCAATGATCGCGGGCTTTTCGTTTTCCTGTCCTGCCTTTACGGTTCCGGTTCTGAATCGAAAGGCTTCACACATGTCCGCAGTTTCCCCCGTTCTCGACCGTCTCGACAAGAATCTCGACCAGAGCCTCGAACGCCTGTTCGGCCTGCTCAGGATCAGGTCGATCTCCACCGATCCGGCCTATGCCGCCGACTGCCGCGAGGCGGCGGAATGGCTGATGGCGGAGCTCAAACTGATCGGCTTCGATGCCAGCGTTCGCGACACGCCCGGACACCCGATGGTGGTTGCGCATCACGACGGTCCGGCCGGTTCGCCGCATGTACTGTTTTACGGCCACTACGACGTGCAGCCGGTAGACCCGATCGAATTGTGGGAAAGCGACCCTTTCGCCCCCGCGGTCAAGGAGGTCGGCCCGGATCACAAGGTGATCACCGGCCGTGGTTCGGCCGACGACAAGGGCCAGTTGATGACCTTTGTCGAGGCTTGCCGCGCCTGGAAGCAGGTGCACGGCAATTTGCCCTGCCGCATCACCATCCTGTTCGAAGGCGAGGAGGAATCCGGCTCGCCGTCGCTGAAGCCGTTCCTCGAGGCCAATGCCGACGAGCTCAAGGCCGATTTCGCGCTGGTCTGCGATACCGGCATGTGGGACCGCGACACACCGTCGATCTGCGTCGGATTGCGCGGCCTAGTCGGTGAGGAGATCACGGTAAAGGCCGCCGATCGCGACCTGCATTCCGGCCTCTATGGAGGTGCTGCCGCCAATCCGATCCGCATATTGGCCAAGGTGCTGGCCGATATCCATGACAAGGATGGCCATATTGCCATTCCCGGCTTCTATGACGGCGTCGAGGAAACGCCGTCGCAAATCCTGAAATCATGGGAAACGCTTGGCGAGACGGCCGAGACTTTCCTCGGTCCTGTCGGCCTGTCGATCCCGTCGGGGGAAAAGGGCCGCTCGGTGCTGGAATTGACCTGGGCGCGGCCGACGGCCGAGTTCAACGGCATTATCGGCGGCTACACCGGCAAGGGCTTCAAGACGGTGATCGCGGCGGAAGCCTCGGCAAAGGTGTCGTTTCGCCTCGTCCATAAACAGGACCCGAAGAAAATCCGCGACGCGTTCCAGAAATTCGTCAAGGAGCGCATCCCGGCCGACTGTTCGGTCGAATTCCACCCGCATGGCGGCTCGCCGGCAATCCAGCTTTCCTATGATTCGCCATTCCTGGCCAAGGCCAAGAATGCGCTGTCCGACGAATGGCCGAAGCCGGCGGTGACGACGGGCAGCGGCGGGTCGATCCCTGTGGTCGGCGATTTCCAGACCTATCTCGGCATGGAATCGCTTTTGGTCGGGTTCGGCCTCGACGACGACCGCATCCACTCGCCCAACGAGAAATACGAGCTCAGCTCCTTCCACAAGGGCCAGCGCTCGTGGGCGCGGATTCTCGACGCGTTGACGCGCTGAGCAGCGGGACCCTAGTTTTCCTGTTGATTTTTCAGCGGATCGCGGCGAGGACGGGCCACAAGACAAAAGCGCTACAGCGTCCCTTGCGGGTCAAGGGACGCGCGACCGGAGAAGACAATGGCCGACATCCGTTTCCACAAGCATGATCTGCCCGATCTTTCGCATTACAATGTCGGGGCAGTCGCCATCGACACCGAGACGCTAGGGCTGAACCCGCATCGTGACCGGCTGTGCGTGGTGCAGATCTCGCCTGGCGACGGTACGGCCGATGTCATCCAGATCGCGCCGGGGCAAAAAAAAGCGCCGAACCTCGTCAGCCTGTTGAGAAACCGCGGCGTGACCAAGCTGTTCCATTACGGACGCTTCGACCTTGCGGTGCTCTACAATGCGTTCGGCGTGATGCCGGAGCCGGTGTTTTGCACCAAGATCGCCTCGCGGCTGACCCGCACCTACACTGACCGGCACGGGCTGAAGGACATATGCTTCGAGCTTCTCGGTGTCGGCCTGTCCAAGGCGCAGCAATCGTCGGACTGGGCGGTCGAAACCCTGTCGCCCGAACAGCTCGAATATGCGGCTTCCGACGTGCTCTATCTGCACCGCTTGCGCGATGTGTTGGCCGGGCGGCTGGCACGAGATGGGCGGACAAAGGAGGCCGATGCCTGCTTTCGCTTCCTGCCGACGCGTGCCAAACTCGATCTGATGGGCTGGGACGAAGAGGATATCTTCGCCCATAGCTGACCGTCGTCGCGGCGGTTTTCTTCCAATGGCCGGGTTTGGAACCGGATGCGGGCCGCTGCGTTCTGTCGGCTCAGCTTCGTCGGTTCAAAGGGGATGACATGACGGACAGGAAGCCGATAGCGACCGCGCCGACCGACGGCTCCAAGGTCTCCGTCAGCTGGAAGGACAGCGACGGCGTCATCAACCAATCCATCGCGCAATATCGCGACGGTGGCTGGTGGGTCTATACAGACAGTGACACACAAAAGAAGGTCGAACCGACCAGCTGGCGGCCCACTGCCAGCGACGACGACGATTAGAGCAGTTCACCGTTTCACGGAAACGGCGAGCTGCTCTAACTCCTTGTTTGACGCAATCCTCCAGGGAAAGCGCTGCGCGCCTTTCCCGGGAAACCGCTTCACACTTTTCCTAGAATTGTTCTGGTGAGCGGGCCGCTGGCGAGGCCGGCTGCTTTCGAATAGCCTGAAGCCGTTAATCGAGGCGATTCGGAGCCTTCCGTTCCGCCGTCGTCCTCTTGCTCGGAGGAAATCTCTATGGGTGTCGAAAGCCTGCTCGTCTTCATCATCATCGGTGCCATCGCCGGCTGGCTTGCCGGTCTCATCGTTTCCGGCTTCGGCTTCGGCCTGATCGGCAACATCATTGTCGGCATCGTCGGCGCGTTTATCGCCGGTTGGCTGTTGCCGCGGCTCGGCTTCTCCATCGGCGGCGGCATTCTCGCTTCCATCATACACGCCACCATCGGCGCCATCATCCTGCTGGTGCTGGTCAAGGTCCTGAAACGAGCTTGAGGCTCGACAACGCAAAGAGCGCGCCATGAAACAGAATACGCTCTATCTCGTCATTGGCGCGCTCGTCGTCGTGGTTATCGCGCTCGGCATTTATGTCTACCGCGAGCAGACCAAGCCGAAGGGCGTCGAGCTCAAGATCGACGACAAGGGTATTTCGATCCAACAGAATTGAAAACGTGGATTTCGGTCCGCGATTCAGGCATTTCCGATGATATCCAGGATCGCTTACAAGGCCAGTGAAGCGGTGCGGGCGGCCCTTTCGGCGATTGGGCGGACCGAGGATCTGCGCTTTTCGCCGGACAACCGGCTTCTGGCAATCGCGGGATATGCGCGCAGGCGCTGCCTGATCCTGCGCATCGACGTCGAGACGGGAGCTGACGGGCAAGGCGTTACACTTCACAATTTCATGGAGTTGACGTCCGACAGCATGGGCGAAATCCATGGCCTCGATTTCGTCGATAACCGCACCCTGGCGATCGCCAATCGCGATGGGCTGGTTGCGCTGTTTGCTCTGCCGCGTGAAGAACCGGCTGGCCAAAGTCGTGAGATTGCGGCCATTCGCCGGGTCAAAGGCCGGCGGTCTTCCAAACTGAATTCGCCGGGCTCGATTGCGGTCAGGCTCGAGTCGCACGGCCGGGTCACCCTGCTGGTCTGCAACAACTACACGCATCTGGTCACCCGGCACGTGGTCAACCGCTGGCTTGGCTATCGCGCCACAAGCAATCAGCCGCTTCTGAAGCGCGGTCTTGATATACCGGACGGCATTGCGCTCAGCCATGATGGCCAGTGGATCGCCGTCAGCAGCCACGGCACCAAGGATGTGAAGATCTACAGGATGTCCGCGTCGCTTGGACCGGACAGTGAGCCGGCCGGCGTCCTGCGGAACGCCGGCTATCCGCACGGCGTGCGCTTTACCGCTGACGATCGGCACATCCTCGTCGCCGACGCGGGCAGCCGGATGGTACATGTCTATGCCGGCAGCGGTGACTGGACCGGGAATCGGGCGCCAACGCGCTCGTTTGCCGTCCTCGACGAGGAAACCTTTCTACGTGGCAGAGCCAGCCCGGAGGAGGGCGGGCCGAAAGGTCTCGATATCGATCGGTCCAACAACGTCGTGGCTGTGACCTGTGAGGAGCAGACGCTGGCCTTTTTCGCACTGGCGTCGCTGACCAATCCCCAGGTGCCGGCATTCGGACACGACTTAACCCGCCCTTAAATCGCCGCATCTACTCTTCAACCCGAACGCCATAGGCATCGGGATATCAAGCACAGCGCATGGCGTACCGCAGAGACAACCGCATCGAACCCAGTTTCGACGGACCGCCGCAGGCGCGATCCTCGGCGGGCCTTTCGGTGAATGAGGAGGATCGCGTCGTGCCGAGCAACCGCAAAGCCTCCGCCAAACGCAAGCCGACCAAAGGAAAATCATCGCGGGCCAAGCGCGGCGGAAGCCGGCGCGGCCTGTTCGGCGCGCTCGGCCGGCTGTTCTACTGGTGCTTCGTGTTCGCCATCTGGGGCGGCATCGCGGTGGCCGGCATCGTCGTCTATTACGGCGCCAAGATGCCGGCGGCGACGACCTGGTCGATCCCCGACCGCGCGCCCAACATCAAGATCGTCTCGGCCGATAGCCAATTGCTCGCCAATCGCGGCATGAGCGGCGGCGAGGCGGTCGGCTTGCATGAAATGTCGCCCTATATCCCAGAGGCGGTCATCGCCATCGAGGACCGCCGCTTCTACTCGCATTTCGGCATCGACCCGATCGGTCTGTCGCGCGCCATGGTGACCAACGTGCTTGGCGGGCATTTCTCGCAGGGCGGCTCGACGCTGACCCAGCAATTGGCCAAGAACCTGTTCCTGACGCCCGACCGCACGCTGGAGCGCAAGGTGCAGGAGGTGCTGCTGGCGCTGTGGCTGGAGCACAAGCACACCAAGGACCAGATCCTCGAAATGTACCTCAACCGGGTCTATTTCGGTTCCGGCGCCTATGGCGTCGAAGCGGCCTCGCGCCGCTATTTCGGCAAGAGCGCACGCGAGGTCACCCTGTCGGAGGCCGCATTGCTGGCCGGCCTGTTGAAGGCGCCGTCGCGGTTGTCGCCGGCACGTGACCCCAAGGCCGCCGAGGAACGCTCGCAACTGGTGCTTGCCGCCATGCGCGACGAGGGCAAGATCAGCGCCAAGGAACTGACCTCGGCGATGAGTGCGCCGGCAACGCGCGCGCCATCCTACTGGACCGGCTCCGAGAACTACGTCGCCGACACCATCATGGAGGAACTGCCCGACCTGATCGGTGACGTGCGCGGCGACATCGTCGTCGACAGCACCGTCGACCTGAACCTGCAGAAGCTCGCCGAACAGTCTATACGCAGGCTGATCGACGAAAGCGGCAAGAAGCTCAACGTCAGCCAGGGCGTCCTGGTGTCCATCGACGATTCCGGCGCGGTGCGCGCCATGGTCGGCGGCTACGACTATTCGACCAGCCAGTTCGATCGCGCATCCGAAGCACGCCGCCAGCCGGGCTCGGCATTCAAGCCGTTCGTCTATATGGCAGCCCTTGAAGCCGGCCGCACACCCGACAGCGTGCGCAACGACGCGCCGATCAAGATCGGCAACTGGACGCCCGACAATTACCACGGCAAGTATTTCGGCAAGGTGACGCTGGCCACCGCATTGGCCAAATCGCTGAATTCGGTCGCCGCCCAATTGACCATGGAGGTCGGGCCGAACGCGGTTGTCGAGGCGGCGCACCGCATGGGCATCCAGTCCGACCTGCAGTCCAACACCTCGATCGCGCTCGGCACTTCGGAAGTGACGCCGCTGGAACTGACATCGGCCTATGTGCCCTTCGCCAATGGCGGCTACAAGCCGGACATCCATTTCATCCGCCGCGTGACGACCGCCGAGGGCAAGGTGCTCTACGACAGCGGTGGCGTCAGCGCGCCGCGTGTCGTCAAGCCCGACATCGTCGGCATGATGAACTCGATGATGACCGGCACGGTCGAGATCGGCACCGCCCGGAAAGCGGCTTTCGCCTGGCCGTCCGCCGGCAAGACCGGCACCAGCCAGAATTCGCGCGACGCCTGGTTCGTCGGCTACACCGCCAACCTCACCACCGGTGTGTGGTTCGGCAACGATGACGGCAGCCCGATGAAGAAGGTCACCGGCGGCGCACTGCCGGCGCAGGCCTGGCACGAATTCATGGTCGCAGCCCACGAGGGCGTGCCGGTGCGGCCGCTGCCCGGCACCTGGAAATCGACGCCGGCCGACACCGTCGTGCCCGATGAGATACCGTCGGCAAGCAACACGCCGCCGGCGCCGGTTCCGTCCGCGTCCGTCGGCCAGCAGGCGCGGCCAGCCGCGCCGGTCGCCCAGACGCCGGCATCGGTCCGCGCGGTGCGTCCCGCCCAGACCGTCGATGCCGATGGCCCTTCCATGCCGGAGGACGACGGCGCCACCGCGTCGATCAAGCACCCGGTGCCGCCAGGCGACGTCGGCGGTCCGCGCAAGAAGCGGCAGACCTCGATCCTCGATCTCCTTGGCGGCTGAACCAGCCGGCTAATTCGCCCGTGGCTTGGCGCTACCCAGCTTCTTGCTGTCAAAGGTCAGTTTGTCGCTGTGAATCTTGCCGCCTCTGACGGTGAGATGCTTGGCACAGGACAGCGCGCCGGACGACTTTGTCATCAAGTCATACATGAGCAGCGCCTGGCGATCATCACCAAAGGCGGCGATAATGCGCACACCGGTAACGTCGTGCGAAAGTTTGGTCAGGCCCTCGAGATAGGGTTTCTTACCGGTCGATTGCTGCATCGGCCCATCAAAGACGACGTCGTCGGCGACAAAGGATGCTGCCTTTTCAAGGTCGTGGCTTGTCCACGCCTTGGTAAAGGCGGTGGCGATGTCGAGGGGTGCTGTCTGTGTCATGGCTCTATCCCGATTGATCGATCTGAAACCCCACGCCCCTTACCCGCAACTCTCGAACCAACGGCGAGTTGGCTTCCCGGTTCCGGCGATGAGGCGAATGGTGACATTTCGGCTCTCGCCACCTCGGCGGCGTTCGGCTACATCTGCCGGCCGGAGACCCTGAAATGACCGAACTCGACACCAGAAAGACCATCGTGCTGACCGGCGCCAGCCGCGGAATCGGCCACGCCACGGTCAAGCGTTTTTCGCGCGAGGGCTGGCGCGTCATCACCTGCTCGCGCCAGGCCTTTGCCGAGGATTGCCCGTGGCCGGCTGGGCCTGAGGACCACATCAAGGTCGACCTTGCCGATCAGGAGGATGTCGGTATTGCCGTTTCGGAAATCCGCCACCGGCTCGAGGCACATGGCGGCCAGCTGCATGCGCTGGTCAACAATGCCGGCATTTCGCCCAAGCTCAAGAACGGCAACAGCCGCATGGACTCGATCGACACGCCGATGCATGTCTGGCGCGACGTGTTCCAGGTCAATTTCTTCGCGCCGATCATGCTGGCGCGCGGGCTATTCAAGGAATTGGCGGCGGCCAAGGGCTCGATCGTCAACGTCACCTCGATCGCCGGCACCCGCGTGCATCCCTTTGCCGGAACCGCCTATGCGACATCGAAGGCCGCACTTGGCTCGCTGACGCGCGAGATGGCGCATGATTTCGGCCCGCACGGCATCCGCGTCAACGCCATCGCGCCAGGCGAGATCGACACCGCGATCCTGTCGCCGGGCACGGACAAGATCGTCGAGACGATCCCGCTGCGGCGCCTTGGCACCACGGCGGAAGTCGCCGACATCATCTTCTTCCTGTGCTCGCAGCAGGCATCCTATGTGACGGGCTCGGAAATCCACATCAATGGCGGCCAGCACGTGTGAGCGGCCGACTTCAGGCCGTGGACTGCTCATTCGGCTATGGTGAGAACAGCCTTGCCGCTGAAGCTGCGCTGTCGCAGTGCGTCCAGCGCTTGCGCGATGTCTGTCCACGGCACGGTCAAGGCCACGCGCGTTTCGAGCCGGCCAGCCGCGACCAGCGTGAGCAGCGAGGCGATGTCCTCGCCAATGCCTGGACCTGACGTGTAGTACGCAAAGGTCTGAAGCCTCGCCCCTTCATGATCAGGAACGAACTGGCGGAATCCAACGGGTGTCAGTTCGCCGCTGCTTGAACCGAACATAACAATGGTCCCGCCAGGCGCGACGCGTTCGATCGCGTGTGCGAGGCTTTGGCCACCGACGGATTCGGTGATCAGCGAAAACGGGCCCTCGGCTAATTCGATCGCTTCGACAACCTGCTCGGCTCCAAGGCCGCGGATATCCTCGGCATGCCGGGCGGCGGCGATCGCGGTCACCGAGGCGCCCTGCGCGCGGGCGATCTGGATCTGGAAACGACCGACCGCGCCGCTTGCACCGGTGACCAGGACCTGCTGGCCGGCCAGGTCGCCGCCATGGCGCAATGTCCGCAGCGCCGTCGTGCCCGCGACCGGAAGCGTGGCGGCGGAGACGAAGCTGACGTCATCCGGCAGGACCGCGAGGCGGTCGGTTGGAACGGCGACCCGTTCGGCCCAGCCGGCCTGGTCGACCAGAGCCGCAACCCGGGCGCCCACGGCTGGCCCGGAGCCATCGGCTGCCGTCCGTTCGACAACCCCAACGATGTCCTGACCCGGTATCCAGCCGTTCGGACGGATGGCGAGCAGGCGCAATTCGCCGCGGTTCAGCGACGTTGCGCGGACCGAGACGAGCGCTTCGTTCGAGGTAGCTTGAGGCTCGGCAACCTCCACGAGCCTCAGTCTGGTGGCACTTTCGGGAGAGATGACTAAGGCGAGCATGGGCCATACCTTCCTGCCGCGTGGTGGGCGCATAGCCTTCAGGCAGCTGCTACGCCTCGATCTTCTGGTTCGCAGGCGCCGCGGATCGAAGAACCCCTTCACCAAGCTCCCCGCACTCCAGACGTGCTCATTCACAAGCGGAACCTATCGATTTTCCTCTTTGAATAATTTAGATATCCAGGCAGTTGATCGCTAAAAGCAGTCAATCATGAGACAGCCCCTTCGCTATCCCTGGCTCAATTTCGATGTGGATGAGGTTTCCGCGCCGGCCATTGCCGTGCGCGTTGACGTCACCGAGACCAGAGCGGAGGTACCCGCCCATCGGCACCGCAAGGGCCAACTCGTCTTCGCGCTCGGAGGCGGTGTCACATGCCACGTCCCCAGCGGCTTATGGATGGTGCCGCCTCATTGCGGGGTGTGGATTCCCGGCGACATGGAACACAGCAATATGGTGACGGCCAACGCTCGAATTTTCTTCGTGTACATCGAGCCTGGAGCCGCCGATCTGCCGGACCAGTGCTGCACGCTTTCGATCTCGCCGCTGCTGCGCGAACTGATCATCGAGCTGTCCGATGGTGCGCAGGACGATCAGGCGCGGGATGAGCTTTTGACCAGGACCCTGCTTACCGAGCTGCCGCGCATGCCTGTACAACAGTTGCATCTGCCGATCTCATCCGAGCCGCGCTTGAGGCGGATCGCCGAAGCGTTGGCGCAAGATCCTGCCGACCGCAGCACCCTGTCAGAATGGGCCAACCGCGTTGCGCTGAGCGAGAGCAGTCTCGCGCGTCTCGTGGTCAAGGAGACGGGGCTGAGCTTCGGGCGCTGGCGCCAGCAATTGCACTTGATCGTAGCAATACGAGAGCTGGCCTCCGGCGCCAGCGTGCAGCAAGTCTCGGGCGATCTTGGTTATGAATCCGTCACGGCCTTCATCACCATGTTCAAGAAGGCACTCGGGAAGCCCCCGGCAAAATACCTCAGCAGTGTTCACCGATCTGGGCAAGGCTTGCCGAGATCATCAGCGCGGTGGCCAGGGGATAGCCGAAGGCAACGACGATGACGAATGCCGCCAACGATTTTGCCAATGACGGCCGCCGGCCCCGATTTGAATTTCTCGATGGTATTCCGCCTCGGTCCGTCGCGATTTGCTCACGACGATCAGGCTGCCCGCAGCAAGGCCTCGATCTCGAATAGGGCGTGGTTGGTCAGTGTCTTGGGAATTTCGGCGGTCACTTTGTCCTCGACTTCCTTGTGAAGCTTCTTGCGCATTGTCCCAAGCACCATCGGTGGGGCGATAAGCACGATCTCTTTGAACTCGCCGCTATGCGCGAGCTTGTAGAGCCGGTCAGCAATCTCATCGGCGAAACGCTCCTTGCCGATGCGGTGCCAGTCCGTATCCTCGACCGCGCTGCGGTGCACCGAGGGACCATCATTGTATCGGCCCGGGCTGTCGCTGCCTTGCTCGCGGGTGGGCGGGTTGTCCTGTTCGATTTCCTGCACGACCTCGAGATTCGGATATTTGTTGTCGCCGGCATTCCTCAGGAAAAGCGCTTTCTCGCCGTCGGCCACTAAAACCCAGATGCCATGCTTCAGGTTGATTGTGCTCATGATGACAAGGCTCCTTTTTGGGCCGCTCCGGCGTCTTGTGACATGCCGCGGCCGGGTTTCGGTCTGACGCGACGGACTTTTTAGGGAACGCGTCTCGAACCGGTAATGTTCCCGCCAGCATCCCATAAGCTTGGACATTCGGGCATCCGGGCTGGGCGCTTTAATCTACTAAATTGGTAGAATTTAGAAAAAACTGTTTTGCGGCATTTCCCGCCGCGCGCTAAAAGAGCTGTAAATCAAGGCCTGCGACAGGAGCTTGAATCCGCCTCACCCGCCGATGAGGAATATTTTTCTCTTGGCTGGAATGCTTTCAGAAAAGCGATTGCATCCCGACAGGGGATGCGCGAGTGCGTTCCTTCTGATCTCTCGCGCTCGCGCGTAGAACTGCAAGCCTGTTCAGGATTCTGCTCGCGCCCATGTCGAACAATGCTCCCAAACTCAACGCCTTCCCCGTCTTCATGCGAGTGGAGGGGCAAGCCGTGGCCATCGTCGGCGGCGGCGAAGAGGCGCTGGCCAAGGCGCGGCTGATCGGACAGTCGAGCGCGGTCTTGCGCATCATCGCCGAACATGCCGAGCCCGACCTCTTGGCCTTCATCGCTCAGACCGGCACCAACCATTTTGCCGCCGCTTACGACGCGTCGCAGCTCGACGGCGCGGTCATGGTGTTTGCCGCCAGCGGCGACGAGGCACTCGATCGGCGCGTGGCCGCGGACGCGCGCCGGCTGGGCATTCCGGTCAATGCCGTCGATCGGCCTGAGCTCTGCGATTTCTTCACCCCGGCGCTGGTCAACCGCGCGCCGGTCGCCATCGCCATCGGTACCGAGGGCGCCGGGCCGGTGCTTGCCCAGATGCTGCGCGGCCGCATCGACCGCATGCTGTCGCCGTCGCTCGGGCCGCTGGCAACGCTTGCCGCTTCGTTTCGCGGGACTGCCGAGAAGCTGCTGCCGAGAGGCAATGCCCGGCGCCGCTTCTGGAATGATTTCTTCACGGGTGCTCCTGCCCGCGCGGCTGAAGCCGGCCAGCTTTCGCAGGCGCATGACGCCACCGTCGATCTTCTGCGTTCGAACACGCCGGCTCGCGGCCACATCGCGCTGGTCGGCGCCGGTCCGGGCGCCGAGGATCTTCTGACCCTCCGCGCCCATCGTCTGCTGATGGAGGCCGATGTCATCGTCCATGACGCGCTGGTGCCGGAGGCGGTCGTTGCCATGGGTCGCCGCGATGCCGAACGCCTGCCGGTCGGAAAACGCAAGGGCTGCCACACCAAGAGCCAGGCGCAGATCAATGCGCTGCTGGTCGAACTTGGCCGTGAAGGCAAGCGTGTCGTGCGGCTGAAGTCGGGCGATCCGCTGGTGTTCGGCCGGGCTGGCGAAGAGATGGCGGCGCTGCGTGATGCCGGCATCGCCTACGAGGTGGTTCCGGGCGTCACTGCGGCCTTCGCCGCTGCCGCCGATTTCGAACTGCCGCTGACGTTGCGCGGGGTTTCTTCGTCGATGGTGTTCACCACCGGCCACGACCTCAAGGGCAATTCGCTGCCCGACTGGGCCAAGCTCGCTATTTCGGGCGCCACCGTCGCCGTCTATATGGGCCGCTCGGTGGCGGCCGAGATTGCCGGCCGGCTGATCGAGGCCGGGCTATCGCCGGATACGGCGGTGGCCGTCGTCGAGAATGCCAGCCTTGCCAACCGCCGCCGCTTCCACGGCACGCTTGCCGACCTGCCGTCGCTGGAAGAGCGCGCCGATCTTTCCGGTCCGGTCATGACCATCATCGGCGATGCGGTTGCCGGCGCCAACTTTGAACGGTCCGAGCCGCTCGCGGCACTCAGGCATGAAGGTGCGTCCAGTTCGGTCGCCGAAGGAGTTCAGTCATGAAGATTCTGACCGCCAACCGCCTGACCGACGGCATTGCCGTCTGGTACGCCGATGGCGGCTGGGCCGAGACGGTGGACCATGCCGATCTCGCACATGACAAGGCGGCCGAGGATCGCCTCGAGGCGATCGGTGCCAAGGCCTATGCCGTCAACGAAGTGGTCGACGTCAATTTGATCGATGCCGATGTCGTCAACGGCGTCGTTGAGCCGGTGCGGTTGCGCGAGAAGATCCGCGCTGCCGGCCCGACCATCCGCAACGATCTCGGCAAGCAGGCTGCCAAGCAGGCGATTTGGGCAGCTTAACAAGACACCAGGCATGGGCGGACGCGCCCTGAAAGACGAAGCATGTACCGTTACGATGAGTTCGACCACGATTTTGTCCAGGCCCGTGTCGCCGAGTTCAGCGACCAGGTCCAGCGTCGCCTTGCCGGCGAGATCACCGAGGACCAGTTCCGGCCGCTCAGGCTGATGAACGGCGTCTATCTTCAGCTGCACGCCTACATGCTGCGCATCGCAGTGCCCTATGGCACGCTGAACGGCAAGCAGTTGCGCATGCTGGGTCACATCGCCCGCAAATACGACAAGGGCTACGGCCATTTCACCACGCGCCAGAACATCCAGTTCAACTGGCCGGCGCTGTCGGATATTCCGGCGATCCTGGCCGATCTGGCAAGCGTAGAGATGCATGCGATCCAGACCAGCGGCAATTGCATCCGCAACGTCACCGCCGATCATTTCGCCGGTGCCGCCGCCGATGAGGTCGCCGATCCGCGACCCTATGCAGAAATCCTGCGCCAGTGGTCGTCGGTGCATCCGGAATTCTCGTTCCTGCCGCGCAAATTCAAGATCGCGGTGACGGGTGCCGAGCGCGACCGCGCTGCTATCCAGACCCACGATATCGGCCTGCACCTGAAGAAGAACGCCGCCGGCGAACTCGGCTTTGCCGTCTATATCGGCGGCGGCCAGGGCCGCACGCCGATGGTGGCCCGCAAGATCCGCGACTTTCTGCCGGAAGCCGACCTTCTGTCCTACTGCACGGCGATCCTGCGCGTTTACAACCTCTATGGCCGCCGCGACAACAAGTACAAGGCGCGCATCAAGATCCTCGTCCACGAGACCGGCGTCGAGGAAATCACCCGCCAGGTCGAGGCCGAATGGCAGGAGTTGAAGGATGCCGAGCTGAAGCTGCCGGAAGCCGATATCCGCGCCATCGAGGCCTATTTCGCACCGCCGGAGCTTACCGAGCGGCCAGAAGGCGACCAGGCGGTCAAGCTGGCGCGCCTGGATTCCAAGGGGTTCTCGGAGTGGCTCGACCAGAATGTCGTGACGCATCGCCACCCGGACTACGCGGCGGTGACGATCTCGCTCAAGGGCATTGGCGAGGTGCCCGGGGACGCCTCGGACAGCCAGATGGAAGCGGTCGCCGACATCGCCGAGACATACGCATACGACGAGTTGCGTGTCAGCCACGAGCAGAACCTGATCCTGCCGCATGTGGCGCGCGCCGATCTCAAGGCGGTCTATGACGCGCTGGTCGGCATCGGCCTGGCGACGGCCAATTCCAACCTGATATCGGACATCATCGCTTGCCCTGGCCTCGACTATTGCGCGCTGGCTACGGCGCGCTCGATCCCGATCGCGCAGGAAATCTCGCGCCGCTTCGCCTCGCTGGAGCGTCAGCGCGAGATCGGCGAACTGAAGCTGAAGATCTCCGGCTGCATCAATGCCTGCGGCCATCATCATGTCGGCCACATCGGCATCCTCGGCGTCGAGAAGAAGGGCTCCGAGCTCTATCAGGTGACGCTGGGCGGCTCGGCCGATGAGAACACCTCTGTCGGCGAGATCATCGGCCGCGGCTTCTCGTCGGAAGAGATCACCGATGCCATAGAGCAGATCGTCGAGACCTATCTCGGCCTTCGGCTCGACCCACAAGAGAAATTCATCGACGCCTACCGCCGAGTCGGTCCCGCGCCGTTCAAGGAGGCGCTCTATGCTGGCGAAGCCAAGGCCGCTTGACCGTATTGCCGACGTCGATGACGGCATCGCCGCCAAGGCGGCGGGGCTCGATGCGCTTTACGGTCATCTGAACCCGCTCGAGATCATCGAACGCTCGGCCCGCGAACTGTTCCTCGACGAGATATCAGCAGTGTCGTCGTTCGGCGCGGATTCGGCCGTGCTGCTGCACATGATCTCCAAGATCGACCGAACGCTGCCGGTCATCTTCCTCGACACCGGCAAGCATTTCGAGGAGACGCTCGGCTATCGCGACGCGCTTGCCGCCGATTTCGGGCTGACCAATATAAGGGTGATCAAGCCCGAGGAGGCGGCGCTCGAACGGATCGATCCGACGGGCAATCTGCATCAGAGCAACACCGATGCCTGCTGCGACGTGCGCAAGGTCGAGCCGCTGGCGCGTGGCGTTGCACCTTTCCGCGCCTGGTTTACCGGCCGCAAGCGCTTCCAGGCCTCGACCCGGGCAGCACTTCCGGTGTTCGAAGCGGTGGGCCCGCGCATCCGTATCAACCCGCTGGCGCACTGGACGACATCGGATCAGGCGGACTATATGCGCGCGCATGCGCTGCGCGAAAATCCGCTGGTCGCCTATGGCTATCTGTCGATCGGCTGCTTCCCGTGCACGCAGCCGGTGCAGCCGGGCGAGGACGCGCGCAGCGGCCGCTGGGCCGGCCACGCCAAGACCGAGTGCGGCATTCACCTGTCGGGACTGGAGAAGTCGCTGACCGACGCATCACTTTAGGGTATGTTGATATTCAGGTAAGGCCGGCCTGCAAACGGCGGTTTCCTGCGTTTTCGGTGGTCACGTATTTCAAGGACGCTCCGATCCGGTTCTCGGAAGCCACCATTTTCGGCGCGGCCTGACCTGAATCTCAACGCACCCTCGGCTTCTTTGAGTTTTTAGGAATTTTTAATGACTGAACCGACGACACCGGAGATCCGGCTCTGGACCCCTGAGGGTTTTCGCGAGGATGAGTGGGCCCATGCCGAAAGCGCCGAGGCGCTTTCCGGAAACGGCCGCTTCATCCTGCCGTTGCAGGCGTTCCTCGATCTCGAGCCGGAGGTGCGCCGCTCGGCGAAGGAACGCCTCGGCGTCGTGCTGCAGCCGGGCGACCAGCTCGAGAAGATCGCCGACCTGCTCGACCAGCTCTCGCTGGTGGCACTGGCCTTCCCGGCCTTCAGCGATGGCCGCTCCTTCTCCAAGGGTGAGTTGCTGCGCGGCCGCTACGATTTCGAAGGTACGGTGCGCGCCACCGGGCAGGTTCTGGTCGACCAGTTGCCGCATATGCTGCGGCTTGGCTTCGACGAGTTCGAGATTTCTAACCCAGTGCTGTTGAAGCGGCTGGAGGAGGGACGTACCGGCGGGTTGGGGCTCTATTCCCAGCCGGCCGCCGTATCGGAGCCCAAGGGGCCGAAATATTCCTGGCGGCGCGTTCGCGACAGCTGACGCGGCGGTAATTTCCGACATCTTTACATCGGCTCTGATCGGGCCTTCTCCGGGACTATCCGTACGGATAGAAATTCTGGTCGAACCAATAGTGCCGTTTTCGCTTTCTGCGAACGGTACTGCGGCGATGCTGATCACGATCCACATCGACTGGTCTTACCAATTGTGCGATTTACGCTTTCCCTTTTGCCATCCTGCTCTTAGGATAGGTCCATTATTTCGTGACCCGAAATAAATATAGCCACAAGGGAGGAACCGGGAATGGCTGGCAAGAAGATACTGATGCTCGTTGGCGAGTTCAGCGAGGAATATGAGATTTTCGTCTTTGAGCAGGCCATGCATGCGGTTGGACACACGGTCCATGTCGTCTGTCCAGACAAGAAGGCGGGCGATATATTGAAAACATCGCTACACGACTTCGAAGGTCACCAGACCTATACCGAGAAGCCCGGCCACGATTATATCCTCAACAAGACGTTCTCCGAGGTGGACCCAGCCGGATACGATGCCGTCTATGCGGCGGGCGGGCGTGGCCCGGAATACATCCGCATCGACAAGCGCGTGCAGGCGCTGGTGCGGCATTTCCACGAGGCCGGGAAGCCGATCTTCACCATCTGCCATGGCGTGCAGATCCTGGTCGCTGTCGACGGGGTGGTGCGGGGCCGGGAAGTCGCCGCCCTGCATTATTGCGAGCCTGAGGTGACGCTCGCTGGCGGTATCTATATCGATGTCGCGCCGACCGGCGCCCATGTCGACGGCAATCTCGTTTCGGCCAAGGGCTGGCCGGGCCTGTCCAATTTCATCCGCGAATGCTTGAAGGTGCTGGGCACGGAGATCCGCCATGGCGAGATCCTGATGCGCGACGAGCGCCAGGCGGCCTGATCCGGGATTTTTTAAGGCCGCCGAGCCTGTAGCGCGACGGCCTTTCTATTTTCCTGTTTTGACGCAATTCTCTAAAGCGCGTCGCGTTTGAACGGATTCAGGCGACGCGCTTTAGGTCTTTGTTTTTATGCATGTCGTTCTCCCAAAATCGAGGTAACTTTTTGGCGACATGCATTAGGGAAAGCGCTGCGCGCTTTCCTGGGAAAACCGTTTCACACTTTTCCTGGAATTGCTTAGGCGGCCGCCCACGCCTCGCGGAAAGACACCAGTTTCCGGCGATTCTCGTCCCACAGCGCCAGTTTGACGCATCGCAGGCTTTCGAGCAGCGTGACGCGACCGATGGTGCGCAGTTCCGGATAGTCCCGCAGAACTTCCTGCAGCCGGTAGCACGGAACCCTGGCCGAGAGGTGGTGGACGTGATGGACGCCGATATTGCCGGTGAGCCAGTTCAGTACCGGCGGCAGGTCGTAGTAGGAGGAGCCATGCAGGGCGGCGTGCTGGAATTCCCAGTCGGCGTCCTTCGCCCATTCCGTTTCCTCGAACTGATGCTGGACGTAGAACAGCCAGATGCCCGCCGAACCGGCGAGGATGACGATCGGCAGATGGACCACCAGGAACGCGCCAGGGCCGACGAACCAGATGAGGATGGCTGCCGCAATCGCGATGCCAAGATTGGTGGTCATCGACGACACCCAGGGCGTCAGGCCGCCCCGCATCATGCCGACGGGCAGCCTTTGCTCGAAGATAAACAGCCAGATCGGCCCGAGCCCGAACATCACCAGCGGGTGGCGATAGAGACGATAGGCAAGGCGGCCTCGCCATGACATCCGCCGGTATTCGGCAACGGTCAGCGTCCTGATGTCGCCCATGCCGCGTTCGTCAAGATTGCCGGCGCTGGCATGATGCGTCGCGTGAGCGCGCCGCCAGCAGTCGTAGGGTGTCAGCGTCAGGATGCCGAGCCCGCGGCCGATCCAGTCGTCCGCATAGCGATTGGCAAAGAAGGAGCCGTGACCGCAATCGTGCTGGATCATGAAGATGCGCACCAGAAACCCGGCCGCGGGAAGGATCAGGATCAGTCCCCACCAATGGCCATAGGCATAGGACGCCGAGGACAGTCCCCAGAGCACGGCAAACGGAATGAGTGTGATGGCGAGTTCGACGGCGCTGCGCCGCCTGTCAGGCTTCTTGTAGCGCGCCAGAATTTTCAGCCAGGCGCGCTTGCTGTTGGCGACCGCCTCAGGGGAAATCATGTTCATCACGAAGCATAGGCGGGGTGTCCCGCCACTGCAAGCAAAGATCACGCAAAATTACTGCGCGTAATTGTCGCGTGGCCTGTGGGTCGAGCCAACCGCAGTTCACCGTTTGATGGTTTTCCCCCCGGAGCGGCGGGCTTTCAAGATCATTCGGGAACCCGAGGGTTGCCGCCAAGATTGGTCGTTCTCTACCGCCGGCGCCAGCCGACGTCACTCTTCTCCGCTCCGTCGAGGCGGTCGAGCAGTTTTCTGAATCGGTCAGGAATGTCGGCTTCCGTGCGGAAGGCTGGTAAGGTGCGCATAAAGCGGGTGACCGCCTCGGCGCCGAGCTGGCGTCTGACCTCGGTGGCTAGCCGTTCTGCCTTTTCGGTCCTTTTGCGGGTCATCATCTCAAAATCCTGTGTCGGCTTCGAAACTTCTCCAGCAAGGGAATGGTTCCCGCATCACGCCTTTGTGGCAAGCAAAGCCGCCGGTTAGGGTAAAATTTGAATTAAAATCGAAATGCCTGCCGTCGTTGTCCGGCCTTGGTCGACAGCCTTCACAATCGCCTACCCCCTTGATTTTTGGCCGCCAAACCTCGATATCGGGCTCAAAATCCACATCATTCGAGATTGACGGGAAACGGCGATGAGCGACCAGGCAAAAGACGAACGCGCGCCCGATGAAGTCGAGGCGACCGAGGCCAATGCCGAGCGCACGGAAGGCAGCGTCAACGGCGACTATGAAGCCCTTGTGCGGCTGCTGAAGGAAAATGAAGAATTGAAGGACCGCGCGCTGCGCGTGGCGGCCGAAATGGAAAACCTGCGTCGCCGCACGGCGCGCGACATGCACGACGCGCGTACCTACGCGGTCGCGAATTTCGCTCGCGATATGCTGTCGGTGTCGGACAATCTGCGCCGTGCGTTGGATGCGATTCCGGCCGAGGCCAAGGCGTCGGGTGACGCCGGCTTCAAGGCGTTGATCGAAGGCGTCGACTTGACCGAGCGCGCCATGCTGTCGGCGCTGGAACGGCACGGGGTCAAGAAGCTCGCGCCTGAAGGCGAGAAGTTCGATCCCAATTTCCATCAGGCGATGTTCGAAGTGCCCAATCCGGATGTTCCGGCCAACACCGTGGTCCAGGTCGTGCAGCCGGGCTATTCGATCGGCGATCGGGTGCTGCGACCGGCCATGGTCGGCGTCGCCAAGGGCGGCCCGAAGCTAGCCGCCGCTGAAGCGCCGGTCGAGCCGGGGCCGGTGAACGAACAGGCCGAGAAAGACGCCTGAACGGACAAGCGAGCAGCGAATAGCGAGTAGCGAATAGGAAATACGCAAGAGTTGCTGCGCGGCTTCGTGCTATTCGCTACTCGCTATTCGCTACTCACTCTTTCATTGTTCGCTTCATGAACCCCATCGCGCTTCTCGACTATGCCGGTGTCGCCGTCTTCGCTGCGACCGGGGCGCTTGCGGCTTCGCGCAAGCAACTCGACATTATCGGTTTCCTGTTCCTGGCCAGCGTCACCGGAATAGGCGGCGGCACGCTTCGCGACGTCATCCTCAACCTTCCGGTTTTCTGGGTCGCCAACTCCAGCTATGTGCTGATCTGCGCCGTGGTTGCGGTGCTGGTCTTCTTCAGCGCGCATCGTGTCGAATCTCGCTGGAAATGGCTGCTCTGGCTTGACGCCATTGGGCTCGCCGCCTTTTCGGTGATGGGCGCCGCCAAGGGACTGGCGATTACCGGTTCACCTGTCGTCTCCGTCATCACCGGCGTGCTCACCGCCACTTCCGGCGGCATTCTGCGCGATCTCCTGGCCGGCGAGCCATCGGTGCTGCTCAGGCCCGAAATCTACGTTACGGCAGCCCTTGCGGGTGCCGGCCTCTATACACTTGGCGATCTTGCCGGATTGCCGCCGCTCGCCTCGGACCTCGCCGGTTTTGCGGCGGCGTTCCTTGTGCGTGGCGGCGCACTCAAATTCGGCTGGTCGTTTCCGTCCTACAAAAGCCGACCCGGCAGGCGGCCGGAAGATATTCCGTGAGAGAAGTGAATGGTGAATGGTAAATAGTGAATGGCAATTAGAACGGGGTGTAACTCCCACCATTCACCATTCACCACTTTACGCAGCGAAGCGTTGAGCTTCCCCGCCATAATAATTGACGTAGCGGGCGCCGATTTCCTTGACCGGCATGACGACGAAGACGTCGACCGTCGAGAATTCGCGGTCGATGACGCAGCCATCGCCGATGCGCGCGCCAACGCGCAGGTAACCCTTGACCAAGGGCGGCATCGCCGCGATCGCCGCCTTGGTGTTGACCGCCTCGATCGGCATCAGGTCCATCGAGCAGTAACGCCCGGACACCGCGCGCACATCCCAGGCCGAATTCGTCCGGCAGTGGTGGGCGAGGTAGGTGAGTGCCTCGGCATGCGCCGCCGGCACCGTGCCGTGGAAGGAAGCGCAACCGGTCATCACACCGATTTCGTAGTGGTTGATGTAAGCCCAGATGCCTTGCCACAGCGCCTCGATGGTGCGCTTCGAGCGGTATTCCGGCAAAACGCAGGAGCGGCCCAGTTCGAGAAAGCGCTGGCCGGGGTGACGGGCGATGAGCTTGGTCAGCTCGAATTCACCTTCGGAATAGAACCCTCCGGCCGTGGCCGCGATTTCTTGCCGCAGCAACCGATAGGTGCCGACGATGCGGCGATGTTCGGGGCCGGAAAGCGTCGTGTCCAAAACCAGCAGATGGTCGCAGAGCGGATCGAACCGGTCGGCGTCACGGCGGTCGTGGGCCTGGAACAGATCCTTCCTGGCGCCAAGTTCGTCGTAGAACACCCGGTAGCGCACTTCCTGCGCGGCCGCGATCTCGGCCTCGTTGCGAGCGAGCCGCACTTCAAGATTGCCTATACGGCCCAGTGCCGCGCCCTTTATGACGGAATCGACTTTACATCCGGCAAGCAAGGCGCTGCTGGCGTTCGGCCGAGTGTCACATTCCGGCATAACTGTATGCACGAGTGATTCTCCTTCGAGCCATCCCTCTTGGCACGGGGATACGGTGTAGGTGCAACAGGATTGTGACAGTACCGTGATACGACGTCGTGGGCAATACTTCGTCGGCTGGCGAATAGGATCAACCGGCTCCTTTACGTGAGCGCGCGGCCTGAAATGGGCGGGTGGAAAACTCAGGCCGCGACAACCTGTCCCTCGACGGCATTGACCAGCGCCTCGGGGTCGAGCGGCTTGGTGACAAAGCCGCTGGCGCCATGAGCCAACACCGCATGGCGGGTCTTTTCCTGGCTGTCGGCCGACAGCACCATGATCGGCACCGGCGGCACGGCGGTTTCTTCCTCATGGCGGCGGATGGCGGCAATCGCGTCCAGTCCGTCCATGACCGGCATGTGCAAATCCATCAAAACCACGTCGAAGCGGTGGTTGTGCCCGGCGCCGGTGACAGCCTCGACGGCGGCCTTGCCGTTGCCGACCACCTTGACGCGATGCCCGGCCTTCAGCAGCGTGGCGCGGGCCAGCATGGCATTGATGTCATTGTCCTCGGCGATCAGCACCGACAGGCCGCGCTGGCGGTTGCCGACGGCGCGAAGCGCCGGCGCGCCACGCTTTTCCGGCTGCGGCTGGACGAGGCTGGGAGCATGGCTGCTCAACAGCACACGCAGAAGCGTTCCGCCACGTACCGGCCTGGCCAGGAAGGTTGCGTAGCCGCCGGCGCGGAACTCGCCAAGCATGCCGCGATCGGTCGGCGCGATCAGCGTGATGGCCTCGCAGTCGGAAAAACCGCTCTGGCGCAGGCGCTTGAGCAACCTGCCGTCGCTTTCTTCCATGGCCGCATCGATCAGAAGCGCATCACAGCCAGCGGCGAAGGGCGCGGCCTGCGCGGCGGTGGTGGCGATGTCGACCGTGCCGCCATTGGCGCGGATGGTGCGGGCGATGGCGTCGGCCTCGACGGCGTTTTTCGACAGGATCACCGCGCGTCTGCCAGAGAGTGCGTTCTGCCGGCCCTGCGGCGCTTCTGTGGCCGCTATCGCCGGGATCTCGAAGACGAACTCGGATCCCTGGCCGAGCCGGCTGGATACCGAGATCGTGCCGCCCATGGCGGCCACCAGGCGTTTGGAGATGGCAAGGCCGAGGCCGGCCCCGCCATGCGTACGCGTCGACGTGCCGTCGGCTTGCTCGAACTCCTCGAAAATACGGTCCAGGTCCTCATCATGCAGGCCCGAACCGGTATCGGCGATGGTGAAGCATATGCGGTCGGTGGTTTCGGTGCGCGCTCGCGCAATGCTCACCAGCACGCCGCCGCTGTCGGTGAACTTGATGGCGTTGCCGATAAGGTTGAGCAGCACCTGCCTGACCTTGCCCGGATCGGCGGTGATCAATTGCGGCACGTCGGGTTCGACATGGCAGCCCAGCCCGATATCCTTGGCGAAGGCGCGCGCGGCCAGCAATTCGACGATGTTGTCGGCGATCTCGCGCACCGACATCGGCTGCGGCTCCGGGTCGAAGCGCCCGGCTTCGATCTTGGAGTAGTCGAGCAGATCCTCGATCAGGGCAAGCAATGCGCTGGCCGAGGTTGAGACGGCGCCGACATAGGTCTGCTGTTCCGGCGACAGGCTGGTGTCGGCCAGTAGCCTGGCCATGCCCATGATGCCGTTCATCGGCGTGCGAATTTCATGGCTGACGGTGGCGAGGAAACGCGATTTGGCCTGGCTGGCGTACTCGGCTCGTTCGCGTGCGGTGATCAGCGAGGATTCGGCGCGTTTGCGGGCGGTGATGTCGCGGGCGATGGCGCGATGCGAAACGGCGCCGCTGTCCTTGTCACGCACCGACAGTTCGATCCACGAGAACCAACGCGGGCCGGTAGGCGTATTGATGGCGACATCGGTGGAACTCAGGCATTCATGGTCGGAAAAGGCGGCATCGGGAACGATGCCGACCTCGATGCCGAGTTCCGCCAGGGTCTTGCCGGCAAGGTCGCGCTGATCGGTTTCGACGAGATCGGCGAAAACCTTGTTGGCATAGACGATGTAGCCGTCGCGGTTGCGGTGAATGACGAGGTCGCCGAGCGCATCGATCAGGCCGCGAAAGCGCTCATCGCTCTCCTGCATTTCCCACATGCGATCGGCCAGCGTCTCGATCTCGGCGCGGCTGCGGGCAGTGGTTTCGTCAAGAAGGGCCGCGGTGCGGTGTTCGCTCCGCATGGCGCGCAGATGCATGGCAAGGCCGGCAAGGCCGGTTGCCAGCAATGCGATGCTGATGAAGACCGGTGCCCCGGTCAGGTGCGCCAGGCCTGCCAGCACGATGATGGCGACGAAGGCCAGGAACGGAAGCCCTTCGCGCCTGGCGGGCTCGGGCTCGGGCACCAATGGCGGCGCGGCGACAAAGCGCCGCGTCGACGTGGCGTCCACGTCGTCGCCAGTGTCCGCCTTCTGGCTGCCGGATTCCGCGATCATGCGAAATCCTTGCCAGACAGAGATTATGGAAAATTGCGGCGGATCGTTCGAATTTTAGCGGATGGGCGCTTTTGCCGTGGCCGCGACGGATTTGCCATCGGGCGCGGCAATTCCGCCCGCCTTCTCCGGCAGTCGAGCGGGTTCACATGTCCACGACGACGCGGCCGCGTATCTTGCCGTCGACGATGTCGCGCGCGGCATCGATGATGCCGTCGAATCCGATGGTCCTGGACAGGCTGGCGAGCTTCTTCAGATCGAGGTCGGTGCCGATACGCCGCCATGCTTCGAGGCGGACCGCCTTCGGCGCCATCACCGAATCGATGCCGAGCAGCGACACACCACGCAGGATGAAGGGAGCGACGCTGGCCGGCAGGTCCATACCGCCGGCCAGGCCGCAGGCGGCGACCGCGCCGCCATAGGATGTCATCGACAGCACATTGGCCAGCGTGTGGCTGCCGACGGCGTCGATGCCACCGGCCCAGCGCTCCTTGGCCAGCGGCTTGGCCGGCTGGGCAAGCTCGTCGCGCGATATCACTTCGGCGGCGCCAAGGTTGATCAAATAGGGGCTTTCGGCGTTGCGACCGGTGGAAGCAATGACATGGTAACCGAGGCTGGACAGGATCGAGACCGCGACCGAGCCGACGCCGCCGGCCGCCCCCGTCACCACCACCGGGCCGCGATCGGGCAGGATGCCGTGCCGCTCCAGCGCCATGACGCAGAGCATGGCGGTGTAGCCGGCGGTGCCGACGGCCATCGCGTCATGCGGGCTGATGCCTTGCGGCAGAGGCACCAGCCAGTCGCCCTTGACACGGGCGCGGCCGGCATAGGCACCGAAATGGGTTTCGCCGACGCCCCAGCCGTTCAGGATGACCTTGTCTCCGGCGCGCCAGTCGGAATGGGAGGACGAGATGACGGTGCCGGCGAAATCGATGCCCGGCACCAGCGGCCAGCGGCGGATCACCGGCGCCTTGCCTGTGATCGCCAGGCCATCCTTGTAGTTCACCGTCGTTGCCTCGACCGCGATGGTGACATCGCCTTCCATCAGATCGGCTTCGGTGAGATCGGTCACGGCTACCGCCTGCTTTTTCTCGGCGTCGCGCGAAACGAGGATGGCTTTGAAGGTTTCTGGCATCTCTTTCTCCTCTTTCTCCGCGATCTGTTTGGCGACATGAACTGTGCGGCGCCGGCCGCACGGGGTCAATCTTTGGAAGGCTTGGCGTTTGAAGACCTGGGCTCGCGCCGTCAGCCGAACAGTTCGTCCAAGACGACCAATGCCGCGCCCACAGAGATGAAGGCGTCGGCAAGATTGAAGACGGCGAAGGACCAGACCGGCGTGTGGAAGAGGATGTAGTCGATGACATGGCCGTAGACGGCGCGGTCGATCAGATTGCCGAGCGCGCCGCCGACGATCAGCGCAAAGCCGGCGCGGGCAAGGATCTGGGACGGCGCTATCCGCGTCGCCAGGAACAGCACGAACGCAACGACCGCAAGCGAAATGACGATCAGCCCGGTGTCGCCGAAGGACGAGAACATCGAGAAGGCGATGCCGGTGTTGTAGGTGCGAAACAGCGCCAGGAAAGGCACCAGATCGAGCTTTTCCTGAAAGGCGAGACCGGTCTCGACCAGGTGTTTTATCCACTGGTCGAGCGCTATGGCCGCGACGACGAGCAACGCGTAGGGAGACCATGATCTCACGGGTGGGCAACCTTCATTGCTGGTCCACGATTGGTTCGAGCTTCAGCGCGCCGCGCCGGATCTCGAACAGCATGATGCCGGTCGCAACGGCCAGGTTGAGCGAATCGGCGCGGCCCGCTTGCGGAATCCTGAGCAGCCTGTCGCAACTCGCGGCCAGGCTTTCGGGCAGCCCCTGCTGCTCGTTGCCCATCATCAGCAGCACGGGCCCGCGGGAAAAATCGACCGAGCGGTAGTCGACGGCGCCTTTCAGGTGGGTGCCGGCGACGAGGCCTGAAAAGCCGCCTCGCCAGGCAAGGAAAGCCTCGGTTGTCGCCTTGGCCAACGGCACGGCAAAGATCGAACCCATGGTGGCGCGCACCGTCTCCACGGAAAATGGATCGGTGGTGTCGCCGACCAGGATGACACCCTTGGCGCCGACGGCATCGACGGTGCGGATGACGGTGCCGAGATTGCCGGGATCGCGCACCCGGTCGAGCGCCACCCAGACATCGCCATTGTCGGCGCGGACATCCTTCAGGGCCAGGAATTTTTGCGAAAAGACGCCGACCACCATTTGCGGATTGTCGCGGCGGGTGATGGCGACGAGCACCTTTTCCGAAACTTCGAGCACCATGCCGCCGGCGGCAACCGTGCGTGCGGCGACCTTCTCCACCGCCGCGTTGCCACGCCCGGCCTTGGCGAAAACCAATGTTCTGATCTGCCAGCCGAGATCGAGCGCATCGATGACCAGCTTCAGTCCCTCGGCCATGAAGGCGTTCTGCTGGTCGCGGAATTTCTTCTGGGCGAGCGCCTTGATGTCCTTGACCAGCGGATTGGCGAGGCTGGTGACTTCCTTCACCTGCCCGGGTGCGCCTGCGTGCCGCTCGTTCATTCAGGCCACCCAACGCGAAAACAGCGAGGTCGAAAGCGCCCGGCCGGCGGACTTTTCGCGGATGATCAGCTCACCCGATTCGACCTTGCCGCCCATGCCGGCAAAGGTGTCGCGCATCAAGGCATGGATGGCGAAGAAGGAGGCGCGGATCGAATAGGCGGTCAGCACCACGGCGAGCGGTTTCGGCGTCAGGATCGCGCGGCAAAGGTCGGTCAGATCAGGCAGGTCCTCGAACAATTGCCAGACTTCGCCCTTGGGGCCACGGCCATAGGCCGGCGGGTCGAACAGGATGATGTCGTAGCGGCTGCCGCGGCGCTCCTCGCGCTCGGCGAACTTCACCGCATCGTCGACGATCCAGCGGATCGGCTTGCTGCCAAGGCCGGCCATCTCCTGGTTCTCGCGGGCCCAGCCGATCGCCTTCTTCGAGGCATCGACATGGGTGACCTCGGCGCCGGCGCGGGCCGCGACCAGCGAGGCGAGGCCGGTATAGCCAAACAGGTTCAGCACCTTGACCGGTCGCTTCGCCGCGGCGATCAGCCCGGCCATGTGGTCCCAGTGGGAGGCCTGCTCGGGAAAGACGCCGACATGGCGAAACGAGGTGAAACGGCCGAGATAGTCGATGCCGTCATGCTTCATCGGCCAGGTCTCGCCGAGCGGCACCTTAGGGAAACGCCAGCGGCCGATGCCTTCCTCGTCGGTATCACCGGTGAAGACGGCGTCGGCGCGCTCCCAGTCTTTTGCCGGCAAGGCCTTTTGCCAGATCGCCTGGCCCTCGGGCCGCACGATCCGGTAGGGGCCGTATTGTTCGAGTTTCTGGCCGGCGCCGCTGTCGAGCAGCGCATAATCGGCATTCGGCGCCACTTCGAGGATCACGGGAAGATGCTCGATGGGCAGGTCGCCGTCGCGGCGGGCAAGGACGCGGGGCGCGGATTTCGTCTCGGAACGGTTGTCCACCTTCGCCTCCTGTCGCTCGCGCGGCTGCGCTTCCGGCCTGGCAGGAACCTGGCCGGTACGCGGACGTGACACGTCCGCCGCACCCTTCGCGGATGGATGCGGACGGTTGTCGCGGCGTTTGTCGCGAAAAGACTTCAAGCGGGGGCAACTCCGAGCGGCGTGGCCGCTTTTGACATAGGGCAACCGGCTTCGCAACCAAGTCCGACTCGCCGGCCTTGCCGGTTTATGTCGGCCAGCGATGGACCAATGTCAAAGAAACGGGCAAATCTGCTGGATGTCCCGCTCCGAACGCCTGCTCGACCTGATCCAGACGCTGCGTCGGCACCGCCGGCCGGTAAGCGGGCAGGCTCTGGCCGATGAGCTCGGGATTTCGATCCGCACGCTCTACCGCGACATCGCGACGCTGCAGGGCCAGGGCGCGCCGATCGAGGGTGAGGCGGGGTTGGGCTATGTGCTCAAGCCCGGCTTCATGCTGCCGCCGCTGATGTTCAGCGACGAGGAGATCGAGGCCATCGTGCTTGGCTCGCGCTGGGTCGCCAAGCAGCCGGACCAGCGTCTCTCGGCCGCCGCCGCCAACGCGCTGGCCAAGATCGCCGCCGTGCTGCCGGACGATCTGCGCGAGGATCTCGACGCGAGCACGCTGCTGGTCGGGCCGCCCGCCGCGGCCATCGAGGGCATCGACCTCGGTATGGTGCGGCAGGCCATCCGCAACGAGCGCAAGCTCGGCTTTCTCTACCGCGACGCGGGCGGCGCCGCGTCCGAGCGCGTGGTCTGGCCGTTCGCGCTCGGCTTCTTCGACAAGGTGCGGGTGGTGGTGGCGTGGTGCGAGATGCGCCAGGATTTCCGGCATTTTCGCGCCGATCGCATCGCCGAGCTCAAGGCCGCCGATGCGCGCTATCCGCGCCGACGCCAGGCGCTGCTGAAGGAATGGCGGGCGACGCTCGACAAGCCGCGCGGTTCGTGACGGCTACTGCCATAATCTGACAGTAGCCTATCCTATGTTCGCCAGGTCGAAACGCTGAACCTTGGAGAGCAAGACATGGCCACCCCGAATTTCGTTATCCTCTATGTCGACCAGCCGCGGCGGAGCGGCGCCTTCTACAGTGCGCTGTTCGGTCGCGAACCAGTCGAAAGCTCACCGACCTTCGTGCTTTTCGTTCTGGATGCTGGTTTCAAGCTCGGCCTCTGGTCGCGCCATACGGTCGAGCCGGCAGCGGCCGCGGCAGGTGGCGGCGCCGAGCTCGTCTTTGCGCTGGATACGCGCGATGCGGTCGATGCCGCCCATGCCGACTGGTCCGGGCGCGGGCTGACAATCCTGCAGACGCCGACCGACATGGATTTCGGCCGCACCTTCGTCGCGCTCGATCCCGATAATCATCGCCTGCGCGTCTACTGGCTGTCCGATGGGGAACAGGCCAATGGGGAACAGAAATGAGTGCGTACTGGATCGCGGTAGCCTCGGCCGAACATGTCCGGCGCGGCCGGCAGAGCGGCTTCATGCAGGTCAACCACGGCAAGGCGGCACCGCTGCGCCGCGTCAGGCCCGGCGATGGCATCACCTATTATTCGCCGACCACCATTTTGGGCGAGAAAGATGGCCTGCAGGCCTTCACGGCCATCGGCACGGTGCGGGCAGGCGAACCCTATCAGGGTGATATGGGCGGCGGCTTCACGCCATTCCGTCGCGATGTCGAATGGGCGAAGGCCGAGGAAATCCCGATCAAGCCGTTGCTCGACAGGCTGGATTTCACAGCCGGCAAGCCGAACTGGGGCTATCAGCTTCGCTTTGGCCTCTTCGAAATCGGGGATCACGATTTTCGTGTCATCGCCGAGGCAATGGGCGCCAAAATGCCTATACCGGTGAACTAGGTCTTCAGCGCGTTATAGACCGCAATGCCGGCGGCAAGATCCTCGAGCGCGGCGCCGACCGACTTGAACAGCGTGATCTCACCGGCGCTTTCGCGGCCCTTCTTCTGGCCACGCGCCAATTCGTGCAGATCGGCGACGATGGCTTCCGGCTTCAGGACGCCGGAGGCCAGCGGCTGGACGATGTCGCCGGCTTCCTTGGTGGCGCCGGCGCGGGTGTCGACATAGACGCGGGCGATCGCGATCGCGTCGTCATCGCTTTCTCGCATCGTGGGCGTAAAGCCGCCGACCAGGTCGACATGGGTTCCCGGCCGCAACAAGGCGCCCTTGATCAATGGTGTCGTCGTGATCGTCGCCGAGGAGACGATGTCGGCCTGCCCAAGCTCGGCATCGAGGTCGGTCGCGGCGCTGGCCGCGAAGCCTTCGGCACGCAGATCGGCCGCGACCTTCTCGGCATTGGCCGGGGTGCGGTTCCAGATGCGGATGGACTTGATCGGCCGTACGGCACTATGCGCCTTGGCGAGGAACGGCGACAGCGCGCCGGCGCCGACCACCAGCAGCCGCGAGGCATCGTCGCGCGCGAGATAGGAAGCTGCCAGCGCCGAAGCGCAGGCGGTGCGCCACTGGGTCAGGCGCTGGCCGTCGATCAAGGCTTCGGGTTCACCAGTGGCGCCATTGAGCAGGAGGTAGAGCCCCATCACCGCGGGCTTGCCGATGGAGTTGTTGTCGGGCGAGACGGTGACGATCTTGACGCCGACGTGACCACCGGCCGATGTGCCTGCCGCGTTGAGATCGGTCCAGGCAGGCATCAAGAGCAGGGTGGAGGCCGCGCCATCGGGCCGCTCGATCGTATGATGGTGCCTGACCGGCTGCACCGCGCCGTCGCGAAACGCTGTGCGCAGCGTCTCGACCAGTCCGGGAAAGGTCAGCGCATGGTCGACCTCTGGGGCCGAAATGGTCAGCATGAAAAACTCCGTGGGGACAAAACTGCCGACGGGCGGTTCAAGCGGTCGGCTTCGGCAATGCAGACCCCTGGGCAGACCCTTGGGCCGATCCTTGGACAGGGCCTTGCGGTGCCGCCGGCGCGCGGCTGACCGCCTGGCGCAGGTTCTCGGCCTCGACGCCGCGCTGGCGCGCCAGCTTGCGGTAGCGGCCCTGCTTGACCCAGGTTGCCAGGCTGCCGACGATCATGCCGATGGCGAGCGCCAGGAACAGGAAGATGAACAGCGGCAAAGTCAGTGTCAGCTTGGGATTGCCGGGGTTGAACGGGTCCAGCGTGAAGGCGACCAGTTCACGGTTGGCAACGGCGAGTGCGATCAGGATGATCGCCAAGGGCACGAAGATCACGATGAGCAAGAAGCGATTGAACATGATGTTTTCCGTCGGAAGCTGGCCTCTCCGAGAGGCCGTCTGGCGCTGACGCCCGCGCCTACTTGCCGCCGTTCAGCCTTTCACGCAGTTCCTTGCCGGTCTTGAAGAACGGCACCCATTTCTCCTCGACCTCGACGGATTCGCCGGTGCGCGGATTGCGGCCGGTGCGGGCGGGACGGTTTTTCACCGAAAAAGCGCCGAAGCCGCGCAGTTCGACCCGGTTGCCTTCGGCAAGGGCGTCGGTGATTTCATCGAAGATCGCGCCGACGATGTTTTCGACGTCGCGCAGGAAAAGATGCGGATTGCGCGTGGCGATAATCTGCACAAGTTCGGACTTGATCATGAGACGGATCCCCGTGAAAGCAGTGCGGTCAAAATTATGAGGATGATTTTATTTGCTTTTTTCACTTGCCCCAAACGCATCTCAAGGGTGCCAGACGGAAACGAGACCGTCAAGAAACAAGCGGTCGGCGCCGAGATCATGGATGATGTCGCCGCTGGAGGCCGGCAGGCCGAGCGCGCTGCCGATCGTTTGCGCCATCGCTTTGGAGAACAGGAAGCCGCCGCGCCGTTCGGTGTCCTTCCATTCGACGACCTCGAGTTTGGCGTCGACGCCCTTGGTCGCCAGCCAGTTGACCGCTTCGGTCTCTCCGCCGACGGCGTCGATCAGTCCGTTGGCGACACCCTGGCGACCGGTGAAGATCGAGCCGTCGGCAAGCGCCAGCGCTTGTTCGCGGGTCATCTTGCGGCGCTCGGCAACGATGCCGACGAACCAGTCGTAGCTGTCGAGGATGAGCTTGCGGACCATGGCGCGCTCGTCGTCATTGGTCGGCTTGAAGGGAGAGGGCGCGGCTTTCAGCGGCGAGGATTTCACTTCCTCCAGTTTGACGCCGAGCTTGTCCATCAGGCCGCTGACGTCGGGATACTGAATCAGGACGCCGATCGAGCCGACGATCGAGGTCTTGCGGGCAACGATATGATCGGCGGCACTGGCGATCATATAGCCCGCCGATGCGGCGAGCGTGCCGACCTCGGCCACGACAGGCTTGTCGGCGGCCAGCTTGCGCACCTCGTCATAGATCGATTCACCGCCGACCGTGGTGCCGCCAGGCGAATCGATCGACAGGATCACGCCTTTCACCTTCGACGACAGACGAATGGTTTCCAGTCGCTTGATCAGTTCCTCGTCCTCGGTGATCGTGCCTTCGATCTTGACCTTGGCGATATGGTCGACCACCGAGCCGCCGAAATCGTCGCGATAGAACCAGGCTGAAAGCGCAATCACCCCGAGGGCTACGATGCCGATCGCGGCAACGCGCCAGAATGTCAGCTTGCGCCGCAAGCGGCGGCGGTCGATCAGGTCGTCGGCTCTCAGTGCCATGGTCAGCCTTTCAGTCGGCGGGAGGAGACGCTTTTAGACCATGATCCTCCTATCGGGAAGCAATTCTCTTTCCCGGCAGTGTCTCAGTTTGAAATTTGCGGAAACGCCTAATCCTTTGGCCGAGTTGTGCAAACGCCCTATATACCGGAAAAAGGCATAGGAGACGTCATGATCGCCAAACACACAACCGCCGAAGATATGGCTCGAACTGTCGGCGTCGACCCGAACACATTCCGCGAAGCGTTGCGTAACGCGAAGCACCCTCGGAAACGCAACACTGATTGGGAAGTGAAAATTGGCAGCCCATCATATTCGGGAATGCGCACCGTTCTGGTTGGTCTCATACAGCGGAAGGTGGCCTGACGCCGACCGGATCTAAGGGCGAAAGCGCCTCGCCGACGCGATCGGCAACGCCGCATACACGATCGACCGGGCCGGCCAGGCGGGGCATCCGATATCTCCCCTGGCGTATTTGCGCAATCACCGCGAGGTCGGGCTGCGAGACAGACAACTGATAAATCTTACGCCGAGTCTCTGTTTCTGCTATGGAGAACGTGCGGTTGTGCGGATCTCGTTTTCATCTGTACAAGAGCGGCTGTCACATTTTTGCGGTTTTCGTGGGCTTGTGCTTGCTTGAAGGCGCCGGCGTCCCACCTATAGGCGGTGCTCCGGGGTGGGCAGGGGGTTTAGAAGAAAGCAATGAATGTTAGCGCGACCGACTGAACCCACCAACGCCGAGATGGAGTTGGTTCCCCCGGCGGATGGCCGGACGCGTGGCGACGCTTTCGACCGCGCGCAACGCCATTCGCGCCGCGTGCGCGTTCTCAAATTTGCCGTGCCGGTGGCCGCGGCACTGATCGCCATCGCTTTCCCGGTCTATTCCTATCTCGCCGCACCCGTCTCCGTCTCGGTCCAAGCGGAAGGCACGGCCTTTTCCAACGGCAAGCTGGTGATGGCCAATCCCAAGCTCAACGGGTTCACCAAGCAAAAGCAGCCCTATTCGATGACGGCCCTGCGGGCCATCCAGGATGTCGGCACGCAAGGCATCATCGAACTGGAAGGCATCGACGCCAAGGTGCCGGTCGCGCCCGACAATGTGGCGGCGATCAAGGCCTCGCGTGGCACCTATGATCGCGACGGCAATACGATGAACCTGACCAGCGACGTGACGATCACCACAACCGACGGCATGCAGGCCAAGTTCAAATCGGTCTTCCTCGACATGGGCAAAGGCACTATGAAGACGGGAGATCCCGTCGATGTCAGCCGGGGCGGATCGCGGATCACAGCGGATACGATGTCGGTCCAGGACAATGGCAGGATTCTGGTCTTCGAGAATAAAGTGCGCGTCAACATCGATTCCGCCGCCTTGAAGACGGCAGAGGGAAACAGCGGAGAAACCAATGCGGCTCAGTAGTTCGACGCGGCTCGCGGCTGCAACTTTAGCGTTGCTGCTGCTCGGGCTGGTGCCGTCATTGGCGCAGACCACCAGCCAATCAGGCCTCAAATTGTCCGGCGACAAGCCGATCCAGATCGAAAGCGACAAGCTGGAAGTCCGTCAGGCCGACAGCCTCGCCATCTTCACCGGCAATGTCAGCGTCGTCCAGGGGCCGACATTGATGAAGGCCGGCAAGATGATGGTCTACTACGTCAAGGATCCCAACGCCGACGCCAAGGGCACGGAAGCGGCTGGCGCGGCGGCGATGACCGGTTCGGCCAACATCGACCACCTGGAGATTTCCGACAAGGTCTACATCAAATCGGATGCGCAGGTCGCGACCGGCGATCAAGGCAGCTTCGATATGAAGAGCCAGGTTCTGGTGCTTTCGGGCAAAAAGGTCGTTCTGTCGCAAAACGACAACGTCCTGGTTGGCTGCAAGCTGACCGTGCAGATGAAAAGTGGGCTGGCCCAGGTTGATCCATGCGCTGGGCAACGCGTCCAGATGTCGATCACCCCGCCGCCGAAATCGGGAGCGACGAACCCCTGATGGCCAGCCTGTCGTCGCTGACGGCGCGTCTTCCGGGACGGGCCGCCGGCAAGCTTTCGGCGCCGGCCACGGTGACCGTCGATGCGGGAAAGTTCAAGGGAACCCTGATCGCCAAGGGTCTGACCAAGAGCTACAAGGGCCGCAAGGTCGTCAGCGGCGTCACCATCGGCGTGCGTGCCGGCGAGGCTGTCGGGTTGCTTGGCCCCAATGGCGCCGGCAAGACGACCTGTTTCTACATGGTCACGGGCCTGGTGCCTGTGGATGAAGGCACGATCGAGATCGATGGCTTCGACGTGACCTCGATGCCGATGTACCGCCGTGCGCGCCTCGGCATCGGCTATCTGCCGCAAGAGGCCTCGATCTTCCGCGGCCTCAATGTCGAGCAGAACATCCGCGCCGTGCTGGAAGTGGTCGAAAAAGACCGCAAAGTGCGCGAGCGCAATCTCGACGAGTTGCTCGAGGAATTCCACATCAGCCATCTGCGCAAGTCGCCGTCCATGTCGCTCTCCGGCGGCGAGCGGCGGCGTCTGGAAATCGCGCGTGCGCTGGCGACCCGTCCGGCCTACATGCTGCTCGACGAGCCTTTTGCCGGCATCGATCCGATCGCCGTCGCCGATATCCAGCAATTGGTACGCCACCTGACGGCGCGCGGCATCGGCGTGCTTATCACCGATCACAATGTGCGTGAAACGCTTGGCCTGATCGACCGCGCCTATATCATTCATGCCGGCCAGGTGCTGACCCATGGCCGGGCCGACGAAGTGGTGGCAAACGCCGATGTGCGGCGGCTTTACCTCGGCGAGGGTTTTACGCTCTGAGCGTGAAATTTGTTTCCTGACACGATTTTTTGCGCTCGCGGAGCTCTTTTTCCTCGATTTTGCTCCGCGATAACGCTCCGGTAAGTGGGTTTTGCTAGCAATTGCCTTGACAAGCAAAAGCCGGGCCAGTTTCTATGACCGGCTGCAAAAATTGTTCTCCGGAAGTCCGGATGCGTAGACGAGGCGTTTGAAACCAAACCATGGCGTTGGCGGCCAAACTACAGCTACGACAATCGCAGTCGCTGGTGATGACGCCGCAGCTGATGCAGTCGATTCGGCTGCTGCAGTTCACCCATCTCGAGCTCGAGCATTTCATCGACGAGGAGATCGAGCGCAACCCGCTGCTGGAGCGCGCCGAGCCGCAGGACGATGCCGTCAGCGACCAAGCGCAGAAGATCGAGGCGGAGCCGCAAGCCACCGCTGAAGGCGACTGGTTCGAAAACGAGACGCAGTGGAGCGCCGAGGCGATCTCGGACAAGCTCGACACATCGCTGGAAAACCTGTTTCCCGACGACCCGGGCACCAGCGAGCGGCTCGGACCCGACCTGACGGCGCAATGGAAATCGGCTTCCGGCAATGGTGCCGGTTCCTCATCCGAGGGTTTTGACGCGGGCGACATGGCGGCCGCGGCGATCACGCTGCGCGACCATGTCAGCGAACAGGTCGCGCTTGCCTTCGCCGATCCGGCCACCAGGCTGATCGCCGCCGACCTTGCCGACGGCCTCGACGAGACCGGCTATTTGCGCGCCGACATCGCCGAGATCGCCGCCCGTCTCGGCACCGATATTGCCGTGGTACGAAAGGTGCTGGCGGTGTGCCAGGCCTTCGAGCCGGCCGGCTTGTTTGCCCGTGACCTTGCCGAGTGCCTGTCGCTGCAGCTTGCCATGCGGGACCGGCTCGATCCCGCGATGAAGGCGCTGATCGCCAATCTCGAACTCCTGGCGCGGCGTGATTTCCACGCGCTGAAACGAATCTGCGGCGTCGACGAGGAGGATCTGCTTGACATGCTGGCCGAGATCCGGGCGCTCGATCCTCGGCCTGGTATGGCGTTTTCGGGTGGCGCCAGCGACGCGATCGTTGCCGATGTCGAGGTGCGTGCGGCCAATGACGGCAGCTGGACGGTCGAACTCAATGCTGAAACGCTGCCGCGCGTGCTGGTCGACCATATCTATTTCGCCCAGGTCTCGCCGCAGACGAAGAACCAGGCGGAAAAGGATTTCCTGACCGAATGCCTGCAAAACGCCAACTGGTTGACGCGCAGCCTCGACCAGCGGGCAAAGACGATCCTCAAGGTTGCCTCGGAAATCGTTCGCCAGCAGGATGCTTTCCTCGTCCATGGCGTGCGCCAGCTGAAGCCGCTCAACCTGCGCACGGTGGCCGATGCCATCGGCATGCACGAATCGACGGTCAGCCGGGTGACCGCCAACAAATACATGCTGACGCCGCGCGGCGTGTTCGAACTGCGTTATTTCTTCACCGCCTCGATCGCGGCGTCGGGCGGCGGCGATGCGCATTCCTCGGAAGCCGTGCGCGATCGCATCAAGCAATTGATCGATGAGGAAAAACCCGCCGACGTGCTTTCCGACGATGCGATCGTCGACATGTTGCGGGAGAGTGGCGTCGACATTGCCAGGCGCACGGTCGCCAAGTACCGGGAAGGCATGAATATTCCCTCTTCGGTGCAGCGCCGGCGCGAGAAACGGGCAATGGCCAGCGCCGGGCGCTGACGCGGTTCGATTTTCCACAGGCCAGCACTTCATTGACAAGCCGCGGTGAAGTGGCTAGAAGCCCGCCCGCATGAGACGGGCTAGATGCCTGCATGCGGATGGTCCGTCACGACGTTGGCCTCGGGACGGTCAAAAGGCGGCTTGTGATCAACCGGAAAGTTCGGATTTAAAATCGGCGCAAGTGACGCCGCAAAGCTTGTGCGCACGGATCACGAGTATAAACTCGGGCCAGTTTGAAGCCTGAGCAAGGAAGGTCAGTTTTCAGATGAATCTGCGCATATCGGGAAAACACATGGATATCGGCGATGCGTTTCGCACACGCATCAATGACCGTGTCGGCGAGGCGATCGGCAAATATTTCGATCGCGGCTTTGCCGGGCACGTCACGGTCATCAAATCGGGCTCGCGCTATTCGGCGGATTGCATGATCCGGCTGGATTCCGGCGCTTCGCTGCAGGCTACCGGCGATGCCCAGGATCCGACATTGGCCTTCGAGGCCGCGGCGGATCGTCTGGAGACCCGCCTCAGGCGCTACAAGCGGCGACTGAAGTCGCACAGTTCGGGTGCCGCGAATGGCGAGCTGACCGACATTGCCTACACGGTGATGGCGCCGCTTGCGGACGACGACGAGGATATTCCGGAGAATTTCGCACCGGCCATCGTCGCCGAATCGACCATGACGCTGAAGACCATGTCGGTGGCGTCGGCGGTCATCGAGCTCGACAACAAGGACAGCCCGGTCTTCGTCTTTCGCAATGCCGGAAACGACCATCTCAACATCGTCTATCGCCGGCCCGACGGAAACATCGGCTGGATCGACCCGTTCACGACCAAGGTCGCACAAGCGTGACGACCACCGTCGCACTGGGATAAGAACCGGCCGCACGAGGGGTGGGGACCGGTGACGGCAGGCGAACAAGGGATTTCAAGCATGGATCTGAGCGATCTTATCAACGTTCCGGCAATATTGCCGGCGTTGAAGGCGAACTCGAAGAAGCAGCTGCTGCAACTGCTGTCCGAACGGGCAGCGGCGATTTCCGGCATTCCGGAACGGGAGGTGTTCGACACCATCCTGCAGCGTGAGCGGCTGGGCTCGACCGGCGTCGGCAACGGCATCGCCATTCCGCACGGCAAGCTGGCCGGCGTGAAGCGCATCGCCGGGGTTTTCGCCCGGCTGGAGACGCCGGTCGATTTCGAATCCCTGGACGATCAGCCGGTCGATCTGGTGTTTCTGCTGCTGGCGCCGGAAGGGGCTGGCGCCGACCACCTCAAGGCCCTGTCGCGCATCGCGCGCGTGTTGCGCGATGCCGACACGGTGGCCAAGATCAGGGGCACGCGCGACGCCGCGGCAATTCACGCGCTTTTGTCGGACACCCAGGCCTCGCACGCAGCCTGAATTTTCAGGACGAGACCGTCGCAAGGGCCGCCACGGGCGGCCCTGGTCGTTTCAAAAGGGTATTATTCTTAGAGCGACGCAATTCCGGGCGGAAAACCGTTTCACACTTTTCTCGGAATTGCTCTTAGTGAATGGCGACCGTGATCAGGTCGTTCTCCATGGCGCCGGCCAGTGCGCGGTCACGCGCGTCCGAAAGCAGGATCGGCTGCCCGTTGGCGGCAAACAGCGCCCACAGTTCCATGCCGGGCGCGATTTCGCCGAGGTTGGGGAAACGGCCGAGCAATTCGTCGCTCGAGACCTTTCTGAGGTAAGCGACCGAGCCCTCGCCGAGATGAGCGAATTCGCCATTGGTCATGGTGATTGTTTCAGTTCTGGTCATTTCAAAGCCTCCTTGGCGCGAGGACGCCGCTCAAGGCCATCCCGCATGAGAGCCATCGGTAAAGATCAGTCTTTCACCGATATGTTTATTTTCCGTACCAGCCGTTCGGACTCCGGCCGATCGAGATCGATCGACAAAAGGCCGTTCTTCAGTTCCGCCGCGATCACCCGCATGCCGTCGGCCAGCACGAAACAGCGCTGGAACTGGCGCGCGGCGATGCCGCGATGAAGAAATTCGCGCTCGGTGTCGTCGGTCTGACGACCGCGCACGACCAGCTGGTTTTCCTCCGTGGTGACATCGAGATCGCTTTCGGCGAAACCGGCGACCGCCAATGTGATGCGCAACCTTTCGGTGTTGCCGTCGGCGCCGCTGAGGCGTTCGATGTTGTAGGGAGGGTAGCTGTCACCGGATTTCGCCAAGCGTTCCAGGGTCTTTTCCATGGCGTCGAAACCAAGGAGAAGCGGGCTGGAAAAGGGCGTCATTCGGCTCATGTTACACTGTCCTCTCAAGAGCGACATAAAGTGGAAAAACCCAGATGGCATTTTTCCCGATGGTCTTGATATGGTCCGCCCCGCGACCAAGTTCAAGCCGTCAATAGACCCGCCCAAAAAGACCAGATCGTGGACTCACAGGAATGATCGGCATGGCGCTTGAAACGGCGAGCAGATGCAACGAGAAGCGCGCAGGCCGGGATCGTCTTCCCAGGTCGAGCGGTTCAACATGGCAGCTCGCGGCCGCTTCGGCGTCATTTGGATGTTTCGGTCAGATTCGTTCAAGTCCATGGCCTCGCCAAACAAGGAATTGAAATGCCCCATTCACGCAAGATCATCATCGACACGGATCCCGGCCAGGATGATGCCGTCGCCATTTTGCTGGCGCTCGGCAGCTCCGAGTTGGAGATCGTCGGCATCACCACCGTTGCCGGCAACGTGCCGCTGAACCTAACCGAAAAGAATGCCCGCAAGATCTGCGAGCTGGCTGGCCGCCCGGACATCAAGGTCTATGCCGGCGCTATCCGGCCCCTGATGCGCGAACTGGTCACCGCCGAGGAGGTGCATGGCAAGACCGGCCTCAACGGGCCGCAATTGCCCGAACCGACGATGAAGCTGCAGGATCAGTATGCGGTCGATTTCATCGTCGAGACGCTGATGACGAAAGAAAGCGGCACCATCACGCTTTGCCCGCTCGGGCCGCTCACCAACATTGCGCTGGCGCTGATCCGCGAACCGCGCATCGCACCGCGCATCAAGGAAATCGTGCTGATGGGGGGCGGCTTCTTCGAAGGCGGCAACGTCACGCCGACCGCCGAATTCAACATCTATGTCGATCCGCATGCCGCCGATGTCGTGCTCAAATCCGGCATTCCGATCGTGATGATGCCACTCGACGTCACCCACAAGGCGCTGACCACCGCCAAGCGCACGCAGACTTTCCGCGCGCTCGGCACCAAGGTCGGCACCGCAACCGCGGAGATGCTGGAATTCTTCGAGCGTTTCGACGAGGAGAAATACGGCACCGACGGCGGGCCGCTGCACGACCCTTGCGTCATCGCTTATCTGCTGAAGCCTGAACTCTTCAAGGGTCGCAACTGCAACGTCATCGTGGAAACCGCCTCGGAACTGACCATGGGCATGACCGTGATCGACTGGTGGGGCGTTACCAAGCGGCCGAAGAACGCCATGGTGATGCGCGACATCGACCATGATGGGTTTTTCGCTCTGCTGGTGGAGAGGTTGGGGCGGCTTTAGGGCCCTCTTTGCCTTCTCCCCTTGTGGGCTAGCGTGCGCACACATTTGCTTCGGGTTGATTTTGCGAGGCGAGAACGAAGCCGTCTGTGATGGCGTTGAAGCGTCTGAGG